>JAZKEH010000653.1:0-3744 GCA_040387155.1 Pseudomonadota bacterium
GATGCGATCCTGCAGACCCTCGCGCTCCACCCACGCCTTCGCATGCCGGTATTGTTCGTGCGAGATGGTCGTTGTGGTCACGCGGCAACCATAGTGCCTGGCGGCGAAGATCGCCAGTCCGCCCCAACCAGTGCCGATTTCCAACAGATGATCCGAGGGTTTGAGTTGCAGCATGTCGCAAAGGCGGCGGAACTTGGCCAGCGAGGCCTGCTCCAGCGTGGCGGTGTCATGCAGAAAAATCCCGGCCGAGTACGCCATGGTGTTGTCGAGAAACAGCGCGAAGAAGTCGTTGCTGAGATCGTAGTGGGCGGCGATATTGGCTTTGGCCTGTGCCTTGCTGTTGCGACGTATGCGGTGAAAAATCTTCAGCGCCAGTCGCTGCCACAATGAGGGCTGCATGCTGTTCAGCAAGTCGACGTTGGCCGCGAACACGCGCATTACCGCTACCAGGTCAGGGCTGTCCCACAGGCCTTGCAGATAGGCTTCGCCGGCGCCGATTCCGCCTGCGCGCAGAAAGGCGGAATAAGCGGCGGGATCGTTGATGATTACTGTTGCCTTCAATCTGGCCTGCTGCGGGCTTTCGCCGAAATGCAGGCGTTGGCCTTCTTCTTCCAGTGTCAGCGCACCCTGTGTCAGTCGTTGCAGCAGGTGATGCACGGCAGTGCGTGCCCAGGACTGCGCAGGATTGCGCGCCATTGAATGCAGTGTGTTGCCCGGGTTGGTTGATTCCACATCAATCTCCTGCAGAAATGTCCAGCACAGGAACCGGACTGTTGTTGGTGGCGATGGTCGTGGTGCGTACGCGATCGGGATGGGCATGAAAGCGGCTGCGCTTCAGCCACAGTCGCAGCGCCTGCCAGTAAATGCCCACCGCCACTTGCAGCGTCATCAACGGAAAGCGCCACAACAGTCTGCTGAGGTTGCGACCGCTGCATTCCTGACGCTGCAGCCGCAGGCCCGCCTTGAACACAGCGTCGCCTTGTTGCAGCAAGGTCATCAGGATGCCCAGTTGCTGCGCAGGCACGTTGCTGTGCCAATGGTAGTCGAGATCCATTGGCATGAAGGGTGACACATGCAGTGCCTTGCTGAAGCGTTGCATACCGCTGTTACTTGTGCCCGTAACAGGCAACACATAGCTGTGACGTTCGCGCCAGGGTGTATTGGTCACATCGGCAACGACGTAGCGCAGCTGTTCATTGGTGTCGAAACAGTAGAAGCAGGTAATCGGGTTGATCAGAAAGCCGCCATAGCGCACGTTGCTCAGCATACGCACCGGGCCTTGCAGGCGATCGCCACCGGCAGCGGCGATGGTGTTCCAGATTTCTGACTTGAGATCAGTCGTATCTCCGCGGTGATAATCACTTCGGTAAAGTGCGGCGAGATTCCAGCGTTCCAGCGACCACCAGCGGCTTTGCGCAAACACCTGTGCAAGCTCATCCAGGTCGAGGTACAGCATTGCCACGCGATAGCTGAACCGATGCGGTCGCGGCAGCAGTCGATGGTGCCAGACTGTGCCTTCATAGATGGCGCTATGCATAATCGGCTACCCGTACCGGCGTGACGGTTGGCGACAGCTGGCCGAGCTCATTCGCTACGCGCAAGGCACTCCACACGCCATCTTCATGAAAGCCGTTGCGCCACCACGCGCCGCAATACCACGTGCCATTCACGCCATTGATTTCTTCCCAGCGCTGTTGTGCCGCAATGCCGGCCTGGGTGAACACGGGATGCTCATAGTGGTAGATGCCTTCAATCAGTTCTTCGCGGATGGCGTTGGTCTGGTTGAGCGTGACACACCAGGTGTTCTTGCTGTGCAGGTCCTGCAGGATGTTCATGTTGTAGGTGAGCGTGGCGGGCCGGGTTTTGTCTTCGTCGATCTTCACGTTCCAGCTGGACCAGGCGCGGCGATTGCGCGGCAGCAGGCGCTCATCGCGATGCAATACCACTTCGTTGCGGCAATAGGGAATGGCGCCGAGGATGGACTTCTCTGCTGCGGTCGGATCGCCGAGCAGTCGCAACGCCTGATCGCTGTGGCAGGCCAGCACCACTTGATCGAAATACTCACAACCACGTTTGCTGTGTACGGCCACCTTGATCTTGCCGTCGACCTGGCAGCCGCGCTCAATGCGCTGCACCGGCGTGCGCAGATGAATGTTGTAACTGTAGCCGGTTGTCAGCGGCACGATGTAGGAACTCGAGCCACCTTCCAATACGCGCCACTGCGGACGATTCACCACATTGAGCAGGCCGTGATTGCGGAAGAAGCGCACAAAGAACTGCAGCGGAAAATTCAGCATGGTGCCGTGGTCGGATGACCAGATGGCGGCGCCCATCGGAATCAGATACAGCTCGGCGAAGGCGCTCGAATAGCGCTGTTCCCGCAAATAGTCGCCAAGGGTTGCGTTGCCGAGGGCAGGATCGGCGGCCAGATGCCGCTCCACCTGGCGGTTGAAGCGCGCAATGTCGGCCAGCAAGCGCCAGAAGCGCGGCGACACCACATTCGCGCGCTGGGCAAACAGCGTGTTGATGCTCGAACCCTTGTACTCAAGTCCACTCACCGCATCGCTGACACTGAAACTCATTTCAGTGGGCTGGCTGCGGATATCGAGATTCGTCAGCAGCTCAATGAAGTTGGGATAGGTCCAGTCGTTGTACACGATGAAGCCGGTATCGATAGCCAGCATTTGCTCACCATCGCGCACCTGCTTGGTAGCCGTGTGACCGCCGAGACGGTCACCGGCTTCAAAGAGATGTACCTCGTGCGGGACTCTGGTCCTGGCGTGATGCAGGTAGTACGCAGCCGCCATGCCGGCAATGCCGCTGCCGATTACCGCGATCTTCATACTCTTGCCCCGGCGGTGCGCATCAACGCTTCATCCTGTTCTTGATAAGGCGGGTCGCGAAGCCGACGACGGGCACGTGCTCGTACAACAGGGCGCCGACGTCGTAGCTGTCTTCGTGGTAGTAGATCTTGTCGGTGTATTTCACGTGGCTGATGCCGCGCAGACTCAGCAGCTTGCCGCCCTCAAGCGCGGGATGCGCGAAATCCATTTCCCAGCTCAGATAAGCGGCATTGCTGCCCACCTGCTCGTCGGTATAGCGAATGCGGTACTCCTTCAGGTTGGTGGCCATGTTGTGCAGGTAATGCCGCACGGCGAGTACCCCCCGCAGGTGGTGAATGGGGTCACGGAATTCCAGATCCTGCGTATAGATGTCGTCGAGGCGGCCGAGATTCTCGACCGAGAATGCCGCATAGAAGTCCTTGAGTCGCAGGATCAGCGATTCGGCGCCGGAAGTGGACGCCGGCATCGCGAGGGGATCTTTGCCTTCCATGGGGTTTCCGGAGGTGGGGGATTTGGGATTGGTACGCATAGCCAACAGTATTGGATTACTGCTTTTGTTGTTTAACGATGTGGCCGTACCACAGCGCCGGCCAGGCTTGCGCCATCCGCAGCAGCCAATGCAGTTGCCAGGGGAACTGCAGACGCCGGCGACCTTTCCACAGCCGCGCAAAAATATAGTCAGCGGCTTTTTCGACCGGCCACAGAAAGGGCATCGCAAATTGGTTTTGCTGGGTCAGGCGGGTGGCGACAAAGCCGGGATAGACAATCGTGACGTCGATTGTTGCCTGCACATCACAGCGCAGTGAATCGAGAAAGTACGCCATGGCCGCCTTGCTGCTGCCATACCCTTCGGCGCGCGGGAAGCCGGCCTTGTCAGACAGCCGGTCGAGCGGCGTGCACA
>JAZKEH010000654.1:0-4643 GCA_040387155.1 Pseudomonadota bacterium
AAGACAAACGCAAATTAGTCATGAAATATCCATCGAAAAGCTAGCGCGACCCAGTGTAGCAAACATTGGCGTCACCCTGCGAAAAAGGGCTGCAACGAACTATCGTTGCAGCCCTTTCAAGGTATTGCTGAAAATGACTATTTAGTCTTGGCCGCTGCTGTCTTTGCCGTTTTCTTTGCAGGACTAGCTGCCTGCGTCGACACCGCTTCCAGCACATGGTTGAAGTTGACCAGCGACTGCTGGTGTGCGGCCAGCAAGGCCATCGCACCGCTTGCTTCCAGCTGGCTGCGCACGTCCTGGTCCAGCTTGGCCAGCGCTGCAGCATTGACCGCCTTGAAGCCATTGACGGTGTACTGGCTGCCATCCTTCAAGTCGACTGCCAACTCAGTGTCGGCCAGCAAGCCGGCGTCCTGCAGCTGCGCCGTCAGCGCGCCAATCGCCTTCATACCCAGGTGGGCACGGGCCGCGATGGTCGTCACGTGGTCCATCAGTTCGGTCGGGTTGCCTTGGCCGTCAAACAGCGACTTGCCGTCGGCTTTGTCAAAGTGGCAGGCACCCACATCGCGCACCAGCTCGGTCTTGCCGTCGATGACGGACGAACCAAACGGATAGATCGCCAGGCGCGTCGGCACGTTCTGTGCAGTCCATTGCGCGGCGGCGTTGATGTAGCAGTTCTTGCCGTCCAGGCCCAGCACGGCCATCGGATAACTTGGGCTAGTGTTCGAAAACACGATGGCGTATTCCTGCGCCAGCGCGCCCAGTTCGTCGCGCGTGACTGGGATTGCCGTCAATTCTGCAGCAAATGCCCAATCTTTCACGTCCGAATAACGGGTCGTGGCGTCGGCCTGTGGCGAGATGATTTTCAAATCTTGAAACATTTCTATTCCCTAAAGTATTGATCGTTGCGTATGCTCAACCCGCTATTATAGTAGGGTGGGCAGCCCCTGCCCACCGCGAAGCTGCCAGGGGCTCTCCACAACGAAAAAAAGCTTACACGCATTTGCGGGTAAGCTCTTCTCCAACAGCCTATTCCAAGGCCGCTGAACCAGCCTTACTTATGCTGCATCCTTCGGTGCCTTCGGCTTTGCAGCGCGTGGCTTGGCGGCTTTCTTCGGTGCTGCTGCTTCGGCTTCTGCTGCCGGCGCTTCAGGGAACAGGCGGGCCAGGTTTTGCAGCGACGCACGGTGTGCGATCAGCAAAGCCATTGCGCCGCTCGCTTCGAGCGCTTCCTTGGTTTTTGCATCGAGGGCTTCCAGCGCCTTTTCATTGCAGGCTTTGAAGCCGTTGACGCCGCGCACGCTGCCGTCAGCCAGCTTCACATTGACCTGGGCAATCATCAGCAGGCCAGCTGCTTCGAGTTCTGCCGTCAGGCGCTTGGCTGCATTGGTGCCGATGTAGACGCGTGCAACGGTTTCGTTGATCGTGCGCAGCAGTGGCAATGGCTCGCCAGCTTCGTTGTACAGCGGCTGGCCGTCAGCTTGCTGGAAATGCGGCGCATCGCCCGAACGCACCATGACGACCTGGCCGTCATGCTCGACCACATCAAATGGATAAGCGCCGAGGCGTGCTGGAATGTGGCGGGCGGTCCACTTGCCGGCCGCATTGACGTAGTTGTTCTTGCCAGAACCGCCAAGCAGCGCTACTGGCTGAGTCGGCTCAGCGATCGAAAACACCACTGGGTATTCCGCAGCGGCCGCCATCACTTCAAAGTCGGTCAGGGTGACGGTGTCGAGTTGTGCTGCGAAATTCCAATCGGAAGCGATCGAAAAACGCGTATTCGCGTCGGTCTTTGGCGAAATCAGGAGAAGGTTTTCGTACATGGCTCAATCCACTATTAAATGTGCTTCAATCAAAAAAACTAAACGACGGAATTAACGGAAGTAGCTGGCTACTTGACGCACGTCGTCGAAAACGAGGGTGCCGGCGGCAAAGCGCAAGCGCAGGCCGTTCAGCAGGTAGTTATAACGGGCCTGCGCCAGGTCGCGCTGGCTGGTATACATTTGCTGCTGGGCGTTCAACAGGTCGAGGTTAATACGTACCCCGCCCTTGATACTTTGCTCAGTCGCCTTGACCAGCAACTTGGACGAGGCCACGGCTTTTTCCAAGGCTTCAACTTTGGCGGTGCTGCTTTGTACCAGTGCGTGTTGCTTCTTCACCTCAATCACGGCCTTGTCGATGCTAGCCTGCAGGTTGAACCTGGCTCGCTCGAGGCTGGCTGCTGCCTGGCGCGTTACGGCACCGACCTGGCCACCGGCATACAAAGGCATCTGCAGCTGGATACCAATGGCACGCACCGTCGATTCCTGGTTGGCGGTCGCAATCGTATCGGCATTTTGCTTGCCGTAGTTGGCAACGAAATCCAGGCGAGGCATGTGGCCAGCGCGCCCCTTGTTGATCTGCTCGCGAGCAATTTCAACTTGCAGGATCAGCGTTTGGATCTCGGCACTATTTGCCAATGCAGTTTTTTTCCACTCTTCAAAACTGCCCAGTGAAAACGGTGGCACCTTGAATTCAGCATTCAGTGGCGCCAACTCACCCGGCTCTTGACCAATCATGGTCGTCAAGGTGTCGTAGGCGATCTTGCGGTTGTCTTGCGATTCGATCAGCTGCGCCTCGGCCAGATCGAGCCGCGCCTGCGTTTCGATCATATCGGTACGGCTGCCCTCGCCTTTTTCAAACAGGCGCGCATTGACGCTGGCTTGTTCGCGATAGGTATCGCGCTGCGCGGTAACCAGAGTCAACTGTTCACTGGCAAACAAGGCGTCCAGATAGGCACCGACCAAGCGCAAAGCCAGATCCTGGGTGCGGCCAGTGAACTGGACTGCTGCCACTTTGGATTGGGCCACGCCTTCACGGTAACGCGCAGTCGCATCGAAATTGATGATCGGCTGGCGCAAATTGATCATGGCCGAACGGCTGATGTATTGCGGATGCGTCAACGAGGTCTGCGCGCCGAGAGCGGTTTGCGAAGTCGTTTCAAGATCTGAACGATTTTTCGTGGCCGAGTAGCTGGTCGAAATATTCGGCAGCAGGCCGGCACGGCCAATCAGTCGATTCTCTTTGCCGGCTTCGTTTTCGAAGTATGCGGCGCGGTAAGTAGGGTCATTGGCAAGCGCCGCCTCATAGGCTGCGAGCAAGCCGATAGCGCTCGCACTGCCGGAAGCCAAGCTCAAAGCTGCACCAACGGCAATCGCGATCTTTTTGAATGGAATTGGAGCCACTGTTAGTCCTCCGTCATTGAGGTTTTGGCACGGTCAACTACCGGCTTCAGCAAGTAGCTCATCATCGAACGCGAACCCGTTTTGACGAACAGTTCGACTGGCATACCTGGACGCACTTCGAGCTTCTTGTCAGCGATGATCTTCAGGCCGGCCGGCGTGACGCGCGCGGTTACTTTGTAGTACGGCGCTCCAGTATGCTCGTCGATGGTACGGTCTGCTGCGATCTGCACCAATTCGCCCGGAATATTCGGGGTCGTATTGGTGTTGAACGCCGAGAAGATCAACTCGACCGGCAGGCCTTTGTGTACTTTATCAATCAAGTTGACTGGCAACATGCCTTCAACGACCAGCGCGTCAGCCGCCGGCACGATATCCATCAGGCGTACACCCGGGCCAACGATGCCGCCACGAGTGAAAACACTGGTGCCGACAACCACACCATCAACAGGCGCCTTGACATCCGTATTGGCCAATTCGAACTGCTGGGCACCGGAACGCGCACTCAGGCCCTGCACTTCTTTTTGCACATCAGTCAGCAAACCGCGGACCTCTTTCTGGAATTCCTGTTGGCGTTGTGCACGGCGGTTGGCCAATTCAAGAACTTGCTGCTTTGCACGGCCAATATTGCCCATGTTTTCGGACAATGCACCGCTCAATTGGGCAGCGCTGCGTTCCAATTCCAGCAAGCGTGCACGCGGCACATAACCTTCAGCGGCCAGCGAGCGTACATTCTCAAGCTGTTCCTTGATGATACCGAGCTGCAGTTTGATGCTTTCGCGCGACTCTTCCAGGCCGTTGATCTGCAACTTCAAACCTGCAGCATTGTCTTCGGCGGCCGCCAATTCGTTCTGCAGTGCCATACGGCGCGACGAGAATAGCATTTGCTGGCCCTCCATCGTACCTGCCAGCTGCATATCGGTCTTCTTGCGTTCCTGCAGGTCTTTCGGGAAAGCGATAGCGTCACGGCCTTCGCGCTCAGCCAGCAAACGTGCCTCAGTGGCACGCATGGTGTTCAGTTGCACATTGGTGATTTCGGAGTTCGCTTTGGCATTCACTGCATTCATACGAACGAGCACCTGGCCCGCTTTGACGACATCGCCGTCCCGCACCAGGATCTCGTCAACCATACCGCCGGCAAGGTGTTGAACTTGTTTGCGATTGCTTTCCTTGACCACGGTGGCTGACATTGGCACGCCTTTGTCGAGCGGGGCAAAAATTGCCCACAACAAGAAACCGCCGACACCAATCAAGGTAATCAACCAGCCGAGCTTGGTATATACGCGGGCGTCCGTGTTGACCGTCAATGGCTCGACATCATGTGCAACCACCTCGGTTGCTTCTACTTTCTTTAAGGCTTTCATGCTTACCCCTGTACCGTAGTGGCGCCAGCGACATTCGTCGGAGCTGGACGTGCCTGCTGTG
>JAZKEH010000655.1:0-4157 GCA_040387155.1 Pseudomonadota bacterium
TTCGGCAGTGCGAAGCACCAGCGCCGTGTTGGAACAGGCTACGCCGATGTCGTGATCGCCCTTCCGATCGCACGCGTTACGCCAGAGCTTCAGCGCGGTAGCCTCGTCCTTCGCGATGCCCTCGCCATAAAAAAGATACCAGGCATAGAGGCTGCAGGCATCCTGCTCGCCGCGACCATCGCGGCATTCGCGCTCGGCCTTTGCAATATCGGCGGCGGTATCGCTCTCCTGCGCGAGGGCTGATGGCGATAAAGTAAGGACGAACACCGCCACAACAAGTGACTGCAACGCAATGCGGAATAAATTCAAAATTGTCTCCGTAACAGGTAATGCCAAGCGTGTTCAGTAAAGTAACCAATGCGTTCGCACACCTCAACCTCTGAGCTCGTGCTGCGTCAAGCCGTCCCGACATCGCTACAGCCTCAGCTGCCGATTTGAGGGTATGTGCCGGAGCATCGCCAGAGTCGCTCAATCTTGTATCAATCCCTCACCCCAGACTCCAGCAAAGAAATTCTGCTCAAGCGGATTACGAACGCGTGGCGCCAGCTCACGGGCTTTGAAGGATTCCGTTAGTTGGTCTTCCGGCAACTGGTAACCGACGGCCATCATCGCCAGCGGTATGAAACGTTCAGGGATATCGAACAACTCACGCGCCTTGCCGGCCACAAAGCCAGCCATTTGATGCGTCATCAAACCCAGCGCTGCCGCTTGCAGGCACATGCTGACGGAAGCAGCGCCAGTGTCGTACGGACCGAAGCCATTGGGTTGGCCGGTCTTGCTCAGCACGGTGTCGCAGCAAACGACAATCAGCACGGGCGCCGCCTTGCACCAGGCCTGGTTTTTTTCGACCAGACAATTCCATGCCGTTTCCCAGGCGACGGGATTGGTAGCCTTGTTGCAAATGAGGTAGCGCCACGGTTGATCACCGAAGCATGAAGGTGCCCAGCGCGCGGCCTCGGCCAGTGCCAGCATTTGTTCCGCAGTCACGCTGCGATCAGGGTCGTAGGACACGCCGCTATAACGCTCGGCGAACAGCGGCAATACAGGGACAACGGTGTCGATAGATTTCGGAATCATGCAGCAATCCTGGAATGTCAGAAGGAACAGGGGAAATATAAAACAAGCAGCCATCAACGAAACAAATGCATATAAATAGTTATTTGATATACATAAAATTCCGACTTTCAGCTGTGAATTACAGGCGCGAGAAGATATCTTGAATCCGCAAATGAAGACACGACACTGATTGATGTCTCGAATACAAAACAAGAACTGAGGGGAGTTTCCGAATGAGTGACACCGCTACACCATCTGCTACACCACCTGCAGCTTCGCGCCAAGGCATCCTCACCACCTTCGGCGCCATGATCGGGCTTGCACTTGGTCCGAGCGTACTCGCCAACCTCACCGTGACGGGCTACATCACGCCCATCGAGCAGGAGTTCGGCTGGCTGCGTTCGGATGTGTCATTTGCCTTCTCGCTCGTCGCTTACATGATCGTGGCGGTGTCACCCATCCAGGGCATGCTGGTCGATCGCTTCGGCCCCCGCCGCGTGGTGCTGACGTCAATTCCGCTGTTCGCGTTGAGTCTGGCTGCGCTCTATTTCACGCCGGCCAACATCTACGTTTTCTACCTGCTGTGGGCGCTGGTGCCGATCGCAGGGCTTGGACTGTGGCCGCTTGGCTATTTGCAGGCGGTGGCACCCTGGTTCGATCGCAAATTGGGTCTGGCGCTGGGTTGTGCCAACGCAGGCATTGGCGTTGGCAGTACCTTTTTGCCCATGCTGGTCATCGGCCCGCTCATCGCCGCCTACAGCTGGCGCCACGCGCTGCTGGTACTGGCGCTGCTGGTGCTGTTTGTCAGCTGGCCGGTGGTTGCTTACTGTCTGCGTGAAGCGCCTACCGGCGACAGTGTTGCGCGCCGATTGAGCGCTGCCAGTCGCTCGTTCGGCCTCACGTTCCAGCAGGCAACGCGCGAGAACACATTCTGGATGCTGAATCTCGGCTTCTTCCTGCTCGGCATGACGGCCACCAGCCTTGTGACCCAGCAGGCGCCGCTATTGCGCGATGCGGGCTGGACGGCGGAAGAAACCACAAGATTGCAGACAACATTCGGATTCGGACTTTTGTTCGCGCGCGTCGCGGTCGGCTTCATCATCGATCACGTGTTTGCACCCCGCGTCATGACAACGGTGTCGATCGGTGGAGCGGCGGCGTGCATCCTGTACGCGGTCAATCCGGATTTTGGTTATGTCAGCGCCATCCTGGTGGGCTTTCTGCTGGGCGCCGAATTCGACGTGCTGGCATTTCTTATCAAGCGCTATTACGGCAACGCCGCCTATGGGCGGATTTACGGCGTGATCTTTGGTGTGTTCTATCTGGGATCTGCCGTGGGCATCTGGGCCCTGCCCAAGCTGCGCGAACTGTCGGCCGACCTTTCGTATGACAACGGTCTCTATGCCGCTGCTGCCATTCTGCTTACCTCGGCTGTGCTGATGGCGTTCATGCCGCACTACCGTTATGCAGCCGGCCATTCCGCCGCAGAGACAAAGTAAGCCTCGCTAGACAACATAAAAAAAGGGACAGGACGCTTGTCGCGCCTGCCCCCAAACAACAACCGTAGTGTGGCTGACCTCAGCGCCAGGCGTCGGCAAAATCCACTGACGCCACCGCTTCGACCTGTGGTGTATTGAACTCCTTTACCTTCACATGCGCCGGATGCGGCTGGTAGCGCTGCAGCGCTTCAACCGAGGCGAAGCGCATGATCAGCACCAGATCCCAACTGCGCGCCTCGTGCAGGATATCGCGGCCTATTTCAACGTGCTCTATTTCTGGAATAGCCGCGCGCAACGCCAGCGTCATGCGCGCGAACTCCGCAATATGCTCGTCACTGGTGCCACTGCGGTATTTGATGAAGACATAGTGATGCAGCATTGCTGATTCCTCAAAGATCTACAGCCGATAGGCCACTTGCACGCCGATCTGGCGCGGCGTGGGCGGCGTGATGGTACGGGCAATGCTGTAATTATTGAAAGTGCTGCAATCCGCATTCGTGCAGACGCTGCGACCGCCAGCCGTCGCGCCTTCATCCTCGTCCGTCAGGTTGTACACGAAGAAGTTGACGTCGAAGGCATCGAAGTCGACACCAATGCGCAGGTTGAACTGTTTCAGCGCGGGCACTTCGCTGGAGTCAGGCGTGTAGTTCGGCGCGCCCTGCGGTGCCAGCTGGTAGTTGTCGAACCAGGTGTAGTCGATGCGCGCGTAGCTGTTGAAGCGCTCCGAGATCTGGAAGTCGTAACGTGCGCCGGCGTTGACTGTCCACTCCGGTTGCGGGAACACCTGCCCTTTCTGGGCGGCGTTGAGGTTCAGGCCGCGGGTGCCGGCGATACTCCAGGCAGAAGTGTATTCAGCCTGACCATAACCGACGGCGGCGTTCAGTGTGAGTGGCGTGAACGGACGCAACTGACCTTCGACTTCGACACCGCGGCTGCGTGCGCTCGGCACGTTCACGACAAAACCGTCGCCACCGAGAAACACGTTGGTTTGCACATCGTCCCAGTCGAGTTCATACACGGCCGTGTTCAGCTGTGCCTTGCCGTCCCACATTCTGAGTTTCGCACCCAGCTCATAGCTCCAGACGCTATCCGATTCGTAGGTCGTTGGCAGCACGCTCTTCTGCAAGCCGTATTGACCAAACAACTGGCTTGATCCGGCTGACGAAAACACCTGGTTCACACCGCCGGCGCGAAAGCCCTGCGCGGCAGTGGCGTAGAAGATCTGGTCGGGGCTCAGTGTGTACTGCACCGAGAACTTCGGCGTGATTGGCGAATCGGAAATCTCCCCTTTCACCAGCGTGCCGTCGAGCAGCGATGGCGCCAGCGTGTAACCGTTCGGACCGTAGTTGGTCTGTTCGAAATCCGTTGTGATGTGCGTCGCGCGCACGCCGGCGCTGAGGCTCCAGCGCTCACTCAGATTGTAGGTAAGGTCGCCAAATACTGCAGATTCAACGTCTGTCACTCGCTCGAAAATATTGGCGTAGAAGCCAGGATTCGGCACGCCGTAGCGCTGCTGGATCGTCAGACCGGCCATCTGCTGGAAACCAAGATCAGTGGTGGCGGCTACCTGTCGCACAACGCCGTCGATTTTCGAGAAGTAGC
>JAZKEH010000656.1:0-968 GCA_040387155.1 Pseudomonadota bacterium
TTGTCGAGTGCTTCCATTGCTGTGCGCATCGACGTTGCGTCAGTTAACGCAGTGGTAGTGCTGGCGTCGGCAATGACACTGTCAGGTGCACCAGTCACCGGATTGTCATAATGGAACGGCGGCACGAACACGGCGGGATAGTTTTCATAGTCAGTGCTTGGCGGTTGGGTCGGCGGCACTTCTACCGCCGGTGTGCTGCGCGGCACGGCGGTTACGCCCCAGCCATCTTCAAAAGGTGTCTTCATGGATGAATACAGCTTCAGCTTGCTGAGCTTCCACACACCATCTTCAAAGCGGTATTCGTTTTCATAAATGCCAGTGCCCCAGAAATGATTCTGCCCATGCACGGCTTCCTGTGAAAAGTTATGCCAGCGACCCTGTGCTGTCTTGCCATCGGCCGCGACCGTAATGATGGGCTGCAACTGCATCTGGTCATTCAGTACGCCTTCTTGTGGACCTTCGGCACCCTTGCTCTGCAAATAAGCCAGGATGCTTGCCTTGCCAACATAGACCCCGGAACCACCCCATTCGAAGGTCGCGTCTTCGGCAAACAGATCGGCAGCCTGCTGCCACAGATTCTTGTCGTAGTAGAAACCAAAGATGCCCTGCAGGTTTTCGATTTCGTTCTCTGCTTCCATGCTGGTGACTTCAGCCTGCAACGTCGCAATCTGTTTCGCATCAATGTCAGCCGCAACACTGCGAACACCGACCACGGCCGGCGGCGGACCAGCCGGGGGTGCTTCCGTTCCCGGCGGCACATAGGTCGCTACCGGATTGCTGAAATGGAATGGCGGCAGATATGTTTCCGGCCACCAGCCGTGATCGTCAGTGGGAGGCGCATCGGGCGGCAGTGTGTCGGATACCCAGATGCCCTGGTTGTAGTCTTCATTCTTCGCCCAACCACCTTTGTACGGCACCAGAATCGCCTGCTGCCAGCGTACCTTGCTGAATTTCCAGACACCGTTCTC
>JAZKEH010000656.1:978-4669 GCA_040387155.1 Pseudomonadota bacterium
CCATCCACCTCGAAGTGCGTGGCGATCTTCTGCGACGCCGTGATCTTGCGCATGTACGCCAGCACCTCGACGAACTCGGGTTCGCTCGCCATGAGCAGGCGCGGCTGCGACTTCTGGTTGATCATGGTCGGCTGCCAGCGCACCTTGCTGAATTTCCAGACACCGTTCTCTTTGACATATTCGTTTTCAAACGGACCTTCGCCCAGTTCGGCATGCTGACCAAGTTGCGCCGTCAGCAGGATGTTGCGCCAACGTGCTTTGGCGGTTTGGCCATCGTCGGCGAGTGTGACAACCGGCATCACCTGCAGTTGTTCATTGAGCTGCCCTTGGCGCAGTCCCTGCTGACCTTCACCCAATGCATAAAGATACTGCCGGATACGATCCTTACCGCTGTATACGCCATCGCGTGCGAGCTCCAGCGTGGCATTATCAGCAAACAGATTCGCAACTTCGTCCCACAGACCTTCTTCCATGTAATAGCCATAGGCACGCTGCAATTTCTTGATGTCGTTGGCATCCTGCACCTGTTGCGCACGTGCCTGCAGCGTAGCGAATTGCGCCGATAATGCGGCAGCCTCTTCTGCTGATGGGGAACTTGCCGCCGCTTGCGCGGTTTCTGCTTCGGCGCCCTGGTCGGAACAGGCAGCAAGCGCAAAAGCCATGAAAGTCAGCGCACCGGCCAGTGTGCATAGCTGTTTGGTGGGTCGTGTGATTGTTAGCCTTGTTGGTATAGTTATCATGGCTTTTCCTTTGCAAACTTTGCAAAAAAGGTGACTGGCGAGAGACTGGAACCTGAATGGAAAGTGACCGGAGTTTGCCTGATGGTGGTGCAAGTTGCCAGCCTGTGGCCGGTCTGTACGGTAGACTGTGTAGCGTCGTCTCAGTGGAGAAATAGTGTTTTGAACATTCGTTTTAATTTGCTGACTCGCCTGCTATCTGTGGGCCTGCTCTGCCTTGGCATGTTGCTGGGCTCCGCCAGCCATGCCCAGCCCGCTGCAATGCTTGCCGGCAATTGGCTTATCAACGAAGACCTCAGCGACAACACCGACAAGCAGGTGGAGCGCGCACTGAGGGACGCGGGTGAACGCGTCAAGCGCAGCTGGTTCAATCGCGACAAGGAGCGTTATCGCGGTGGTCCCGCCGAACAGGAACTGTACGACCGCTTCTCATACGACCTGGTACTGACCATCAGCGAACAGGACAATGGTTATGTTTTCGAATATGCCGACAACTTTCGCCGCTCCGTCTACACCGACAACCGCAGCCGCACTATCAGCCTGACGGCACTCGACAGCATGGAAGACTTTTCATTGGGACATTGGGAGAACGGCAAGTTTCTCGTCGAGTCACATCCACGCGACGGCGGCCATGCCAGTGAAACCTATACGCTGCTGAATGGCGGCGCGCGCCTGCAGGTGGAGTTCATCGTCAGCCCTAACAGCTTCACCGAAGAAATCGAATTGAAACGGGTCTACGACCGCCAGCCCTGATTGCGTCTGGTTCAGTCCCGGACCGCCCGGCCAAACCCATCCAGGGCCACCGAGTAGCGCTGCTCATCTTTCAGCCGGTATTCCAGATACCAGGTCAGTGGTGGATACAACACCACTTCCATCAGGCAAAGAATGTAGAAATACATGGCACCAAACATCATGCCCTCACGCGTATTTCTCCACACGTCAAAATCTGTACCCAAATCAAAATTCAATTGCAGGCTTACATAGACAAACAAGGCCACTGACCAGCGCAACAGTGTCAGAAAGGTACGGGTCACTCCGAACAGCCAATCAAAAATGAACAGCGTGCCGCCACCGTAAGTCAGAAACACCTGCAACACATAGAACAGCATGCCCGCAGTGCCCGCCAGCGTGTGAGCTACGCCAGCGCAAATAAAGCCGAAGAAGATGAACAGGATTTTCGGCAACCAGCGAAGCTTCCTGCTCTTGATGTTGATCAGCAGTGGAATCAGCGGGAAGACACCGCTGGCAGCAGCAAGAAACTCGGAGTGAATCAGGTAACCCAGCACGTCGAGATCAGTACCCGGAAAAAAGCGGCCGTTCGTTGCCAGCGGAATATTGAACAGCAGCGCCATCGCCATGAGAGGCACCACCGCAGCCAGACAGTAAATCAGCAGATGCTTCTGCGGAGTGGTCTTGATGACTTGCATGCTGTGCTGCTTTCCTGGAGGGTCGTACGGCGCTGCCGGGCTGTTGCGCCGACGATGCCCGGATTATTGCAGCAAAGCCCCAAGCGGGAAAAGGGCAAGAAAAATGGAAACAGGAGGCGTCGGAGACACCTGGCTCAGGAGAACCAGCTCAGTGGTGTCTTGTGAACGGCAGTGCCTACGATGTAGCCAAACGTTGCTATCGCGAAGAAGAAACACGCCACCCGGATGGACTTGGTCCTGCCCCTGTTCAGTGTCATCCCCACAAAGAACAGGTAGCACATCAGCAACATGACCTTGGTGGTCAGCCAGAACTGGTTGAACAGGCCGAAGTTGACCATGAAGGCCATCGTGGCGCCGCTCAGCAGGAAAAACGTGTCGATTACGTGCGGCGCAATCAGGATCAGCTTGCGATTGAGCCAAGGCGATTCGATGACCATCAGATACGAACGGAACAGGAAGCCCACAAAACTGATGAGGGCGCAGGTCATGTGTATGGTCTTGATGGTCAGATACATCGAGGACAGCCGCAACGGGAACTACAGAAAAATGAAGGGAAAAAGTCGGCTCGCAAAGCCGCCCGCAGCCTACTGGAAAAGCAGCATCAAGAACAGCGGAAACCTTGGAATCAATACGGAAATTGAAGGCTCGTTCGCTTAATTCATGATGGAAAAAACACCTGAAGCAGCGCAGACGGTATGGTAAATTGGCGCCAGTTTTTCTTGTCTGATCCGACGTTGCCAACGGACCCCAAGCCCCCTGGCGACATCAACGTTTAGGAAGTCCTATCCCATGACCAAACCCTGCCGGGCGCCCGACCCCAATACCAAAACCCCAAAGTTCAAACTGCCGAAAAACGCCACCGATGCCCATTGCCATATTTTCGGGCCGGGTGACAAATATCCCTACGCGGCGGACCGCACCTACACGCCACCGGATGCCGGCCTCGACAAGTTCAAACAGCTGCAAAGCATCCTGGGCACGACCCGTGCCGTGCTCGTCAACGCCAGCTGTCATGGCGTCAACAACGATCCGATCATCGATGCAATTGCTCAGAGCGGTGGTGCCTATCGTGGCGTTGCCAACATCGACGGCACCTTCGATGAAAAGGCGATTGAGAAACTGGACTCACAAGGCATCCGCGGCTGCCGTTTCAACTTCGTCAAACACCTGGGCGGCGTGCCCGACATGGACGAGTTCCATCTGATCATCAACCGCATCAAGGGTTTCAAATGGCATGTCGTGTTGCACTTTGATGCCATCGATCTCGTCGGTCATCAGCAGCTGCTCGACGGTTTGCCAATTCCGTACATCATCGACCACATGGGTCGCGTGCCGACGAAGGATGGTCTCGAGCAACAACCGTTCAAGATCCTGACCGAGTTCGCCAAGCGCGATAATTGCTGGGTGAAGGTCTGCGGCGCCGAGCGTATTTCGTCGATGGGTCCACCGTTCACAGACGCGATTCCGTTTGCGAAAGCGCTGATCAAGATCGCACCCGACCGCGTGTTGTGGGGCACTGACTGGCCG
>JAZKEH010000657.1:0-2158 GCA_040387155.1 Pseudomonadota bacterium
CTTTGCGGCGGGACGGCGGCGCTGCCGCAGTGGAGAGCTATCTGGCGGAGTGGGACGGGCGGAACATGGTGACCTACGCCAAGTTAATGCCGACCGCCAACAAACTACAGGTGGAAGCCGGCATCAACGCGTTGATTGCGGAGCGCACCGACGATGATTACAAAACCTTGCTGCAATCCTTGCCAGATGCCCACCTGGATTCGCGTGGCAATGTGTTCGATGACTTCAATCGCAACAAGGGAGACCGCCAGGAAGTAGTCATGCTGGCCGGCATCGCGGTGTTCATGCTGTTTATTGCCGCCTTCAATTTCATGAATCTCTCTACTGCAAGATCTGCGGTGCGGGCGAAAGAAGTTGGCGTACGCAAGATTGTTGGTGCCACGCGCAGACAGTTGATCCAACAGTATCTGCAGGAATCCTTGTTGTTGGTCTTTGCCGCTGCCGTCATTGGTGTGGTGTTGCTCAGCGAGTTGGCGCCGCTGGTGGCGCTGCCGCTGGCCAGGGACTATGTGGACTACTTCCTTGCGCATGGCGGTTTGATCATGGGTGCGCTGCTGGCGCTGGTGCTGTTGGGCCTGCTGAGCGGTTCCTATCCCGCTTTTGTATTGTCGTCGGTTTCGCCGGTGGCAGTGCTCAAGGGAAAATTTGCCGCTTCCACCCACGGGATATGGCTGCGTCGTCTGTTGGTGGTCGTGCAGTTCACACTGTCGATCGCCATCATCATCGGCATGCTGGTGGTCTACCGCCAGGTCGAGTTCATGAAGAACCTGAACCCCGGTTTCGACGCCAACGGCGTTGTAAACATCCCGCTGGAGGACGACGTACTTGCGGGCAACTACGAGGTGCTGCGCAACCGCTTGCTGGAGTTGCCACAAGTGCAGTCAGTGGCGGGCTCATCCTCCATGCCGGGTGGCAACCTGCCAAAGGGTCCTTTCCTGAGACGTGCAGACGGCGACGCCATTGTGACCAGTGGACTGGAGGTCGATGAGCGTTACCTGGCGACGCTGGGGATGCGCCTGGTCGCCGGACGCAACTATTCGCGCGAAAATCCTGCTGATGCGAACGAATCCATCATCATCAATGAAAGCGCTGCGAGGGCGCTGGGATGGGAGGACGCCGTCGGCAACAGCGTGCAGATGTTCCGAGTGACTCGCACAGTAATCGGCGTGGTAGAGGATTTTCATTTCGCCGGCATGCGCAACAAGATCGAGCCCGTTGCGCTGGCTTATACGGACGAGGTCAATGTGATGTCCGTCCGTATCGACAGCAACGCTACGCGTGAAGCATTGGCTGGCATTGAAACGGCTTGGAGAGAGGTCAATCCCGACTATCCCTTCAGCTACCGCTTGTTTGCCGACGAATACAACAAACTGCTGAAGGACGACGAGAAGTTCTCCGCCATGCTGATCCAGTTCGCCTTCATCGCCGTCATCATCGCCTGCCTTGGTTTGTACGGACTGGCTTCCTTCAACGCCGACCAGAAGACCAAGGAGATTGGTGTGCGCAAGGTGTTGGGCGCCGGTAGCGGTACGCTGCTGAAAGTGGTGCTGAATGAATATGTGGTGTTGCTTGCAGTGGCAAATCTTCTCGCGTGGGGTGCGGCCTGGCTTGTCATGCAGGAGTGGCTGGCCGGCTTTGCCTATCGCGCGGAATTGGGGGCTTCAAGTTTTGTGTTGGCAACGATGGTCACTGCGGTATTGGCGCTGCTCGCTGTCGGCAGGGAAATAGTCAAGGTAGTACGCGGCAAGCCCGTGAATGCGTTGCGGTACGAATAGCCATGCTGGTCCACGCTTTCAAGTCAATGCTTCGCCAGCTGCGCTGTCACCGGTTGGATAGCATCATTAATGTGACCGGGCTGGCCGTGGGCCTTGCGGCCTGCATGCTGATCTTGCTGTATGTCCAGCAGGAAACCTCTTGGGACAAACAGTGGTTCGATGCCGACAGGATCTATCGCATCAATACGACGATGGATTTGCCGGGGCGCGAGCCTTATCGGATATCGCGCAGCTCGGCCCTGCTGGCGCCTGCACTCACAGAGCACTTCGGTGAACAGATCGAACTCGCCGCCCGCGCCAGACTGCTGGAAGCCGACGTGGTGCAGGGCAGTGAGCTGTTGAAAAAGAATGTGGTAGCGGTGGATCCCGAGTTCATCGACATC
>JAZKEH010000658.1:0-2842 GCA_040387155.1 Pseudomonadota bacterium
TGGTTTTTATGGCTGTTTTGACAGCCTTTCTTGTTGTTTTCTACACGGCTTTTCGTACGGTTTCGGGCGGATACTGCGTTTCCTGCAGAGAGAATTCTTCCCTTTGTCCAGAACCCCCATTAGGCAGGGGTTACAGACCTAAGCACAAGATATAGGGTGTTTTTATTTTTTCCGCACTATATCAGGGGGTCAAAAATCCTGACAAGGGGGAAAGGCTGTTAATTTTATGTGGATAGCTTGTGTGGAGCCGGTGGGTAGTTGGGTATTAGTCCGGTATGAGATCCGGCTGGCACGGTGCCATCAAAAATCTGGCCTCGGAGGGCGGATTTTCAACGGGTTACGAGGGAAAAATATGGGGGCAAAACGACGTATTGCCAGTGTCGGAAACCGCTTCTTACCGGGCAAAAACCTGCATGTGGCGATTGTTGAGGCTGAGGCCGGTCTCGGTGTGGAGCGGCAGCAGGGCAAAGCCCTCGTCGTGGCTGGTCAGGCGGGTGCCATCGGCCAGCTCCAGCGTGCTGACGGTGACGGATCCCTGGAAGCTTTGGCTGACGACGCGGGCCCGGTGGGGGGAGGAGGGTTGGTAGTCGACATTCCATGGGCGGACCAGTAGATCGACGGGGCCGGGGGAGAGGGGCGATGGGGCAGGGAGGCTGATGGCGCCGAGCGCGGTGTCGGTCCGCTCTGGACTGACCAGGGTTGCCGTTAGCAACTGGCCATGTCCGAGGAAACGCGCGACTTGAGCAGTTGCAGGTGCGAGATAAAGCTCGCGCGCCGTGCCCCACTGCAGGATGCGGCCTTCGGCCATCACACCCACCGTATCTGCCATCGTGAACGCTTCGCCTTGATCATGCGTGACGAGAATGGCGGTAGTGCCTTGGGCTTTCAGCAGCTCGCGGATTTCGCTGCACAGCATGCGGCGCAGTTCGGCATCGAGATTGGAGAAGGGCTCGTCGAGCAACAGCAGTTGTGGTTTAGGCGCCAAGGCGCGAGCCAGCGCGACGCGCTGCTGCTGGCCGCCAGACAGTTGCTGTGGCCATACGTCGGCGTATTCCTGCAGCCGCATCAGCTCCAGCATGCGCTGCGTGATCTGCTGGCGTTCGGTGTTGTTGTAGCGATGCAGGCCGAAGCCGATGTTCTGGGCGACAGTCAGATGCGGAAACAGCGCGTAATCCTGAAACACCATGCCCACCTGGCGTTGTTCGGGCGGCAGCGCTTGCGAGGCAGAGCAGAGCGTGCGGCCGGCGAGGTCGATGGAGCCGCTGTAGACAGGTTCAAAACCGGCAATCGCGCGCAACACCGTGGTTTTGCCGCAGCCGCTGGGGCCGAGCAGGCAGGCAATTTCGCCTTGCGGCACTGTGAACGCGAGATCCGTGCAGACGATGCGCTGCTCGTAGCGGCAACTGATTCCGGCGACGCTTAGCAGCGGGTTCATTAGTAGGCGTTCATCAATCAGCAGAAACAGTGCAGAGCAGGAATTCCAGCAGCGCTTTCTGCGCGTGCAGGCGGTTTTCTGCTTCTTCCCACACCACGGAATCCGGTGCGTCGATCACACCGGCGCTGACTTCTTCGCCGCGATGCGCAGGCAGGCAGTGCAGAAAGAGTGCATTGCTGGCGGCTTTCGCCATCAAGGCTTCATCCACCTGATAGTTTGAAAATGCTATTTCGCGTTTCTTCTTCTCGGCTTCCTGGCCCATCGACGCCCATACATCAGTGGCGACCAGCACAGCACCGTCAACAGCGATCATCGGATTGCGTTCGATGCGCACGTTCTTCGCATGCGCGTTGAGCAGTGCCGCTTGTGGTTCGTAACCTTGCGGGCAAGCAACGACCAGTTGGAAATCGAGCAGATGCGCTGCATGAATGAACGAGTTGCACATGTTGTTGCCATCGCCAATCCAGGCCACGGTCTTGCCGCTGATATCGCCGCGGTGTTCCACATAGGTTTGCAGATCGGCCAGCAACTGACAGGGGTGATGATCATCCGTCAGCGCGTTGATGACAGGCACGCGGGAATACTTCGCCATGGTCTCAATTTTTTCGTGGCCATAGGTGCGCACCATGATCGCATCCACCATGCGCGACAGAATGCGGGCGGTATCTTCGATTGGCTCGCCGCGGCCCAACTGGCTGTCGGCGGATGACAGGAAGATTGACGCACCGCCAAGCTGTGTCATCGCCGTTTCAAACGACACGCGCGTACGCGTTGATGATTTTTCAAAAATCATCGCCAGCGTTTTGCCTTCCAGGTATTTGTGCGGCACGTTGTTGTACTGCATGTTCTTCAGTTCAGTCGCGCGCTTCAGCACACCGAGCAATTCGGTTTTGCTGAGGTCGAGCAGGGTGAGGAAATGACGAACGCTCATGACATTACTCCTGCACGATCTTGCTGACGGTGGCGATGATGAAGTCGGCTTCCTGCTGATTCAGGGTGAGTGGTGGAATCAGACGGATCACGGTATCGGCGGTGACGTTCATCACCATGCCGAGTTCACGCGCGCGTGCGACCAGGTTTTTGCCGGGGAACGTCAGCTCGACGCCAATCAACAGGCCCATGCCACGGATATCTTTTACCTTGTCGGAACCTTTCAGCGCAGCGCGCAAACCGTCGACGATGTACTTGCCCATTCGCGCCGCGTTATCGACGAGGCCTTCTTTATCGAGCGCTTCATAGACAGCAAGACCGGCGCGACACGCGAGCGGACTGCCACCGAACGTTGAGCCGTGATGACCAGGCTGGAACACGCCGGCGGCTTTGCCAGCGGCGAGACAGGCACCAATCGGAAAGCCGTTGCCGAGACCTTTGGCAGTGGCAAGGATGTCGGGCAGGATGTTGTTGTGC
>JAZKEH010000658.1:2902-3325 GCA_040387155.1 Pseudomonadota bacterium
ACCTCATCGAGAATAAGCAGCACATCATTTTTGTCACACAACTCGCGCAGACGATTCAGATAATCTGCTTTCGGAATATGCACGCCGCCTTCGCCTTGGGCAGGTTCAACCATTACCGCAACAGTGCCGGCATTGGCCTTGATTGCAGCGGCCATCGCCTCCACATCGTTATAAGGCACGCGCACGAAACCGCCAGGCAGTGGACCGAAGCCTTCCTGGTATTTCGCGCTGTGGGTAGCCGTGAGTGCACCGAGCGTGCGGCCGT
Organism: Pseudomonadota bacterium; assembly: GCA_040387155.1. GTDB lineage: Bacteria > Pseudomonadota > Gammaproteobacteria > Pseudomonadales > Pseudohongiellaceae > CAILUG01. The sequence goes on from JAZKEH010000658.1 coordinate 3,168, forward strand.
GGAAGGCGCCTTCGGTGACGATGATGACGGGAGCAGTAATGCCCTTGTTGAAGCCCCAGCGACGCGCGATCTTGATGGCGGCTTCGATGCTCTCGGTGCCGGAATTGCAGAAGAAGGCTTGCGTCATGCCGGAACGTTTGCAGAGTTCGGCGGCGAGC
>JAZKEH010000658.1:3335-5323 GCA_040387155.1 Pseudomonadota bacterium
GGAGACATGCACCAGTGTCGCTACCTGCTGCTGAACCGCCGCAATAAAACCGGGATGTGAATGGCCGAGTGCATTGACAGCAACGCCGGCCAGCGTATCGAGGTAACGTTTGCCGTCGGTGTCGAACAGGTAGCAGCCTTCACCGCGCACGAAGGCGATGTTCTGGCGGCCGTAGTTGGCCATCAGCGGCGTGGTGACTGGGGGCGTCGCGACTGAATCAGACGTCGTGATTGGTGAGGCAGCAGTCATGTTCATGCTCCATCTGCAACCGTTTTGCAGGGGTCCAAAAACGCAAAAAGGCAGCCTGTGCTGCCCAACGAGGCCGGGATTCTAGCAATGAGAACCCTTACTGAACACCCCCGGACAGCCATAAAGGTGTCTCTCGACCCCCGCTATTGGCTACAATGGCGGCAACCGGCACAAAGCGACTTTGCGCGTGCTGAACCCGATAACCAACTTTCCATCAATTCTGTTCATCAATTTTCTGTAGCAGGTGACCTATGACTGACCAAACCACCATTGAAAGCACGATCAAAGACCAGATCAAAAGCAATCCGATTTTGATCTACATGAAGGGCAACCCGAACCAGCCACAGTGCGGCTTCTCCGCACGCGCTACCCAGATGCTGATGTCGTGCGGCCAGAAATTTGCCTATGTCGACATTCTGAGCAATCCGGAAATTCGCGCGAACCTGCCAAAGGTTTCGGAATGGCCTACGTTCCCGCAGCTGTTTGTTGACGGTGAACTGGTAGGCGGCTGCGACATCATGACCGAGATGTTTGAAGCGGGTGAACTGAAGAAGTTGCTCGAAGACTCCGCTGCGAAGCGCGCTGCCGTTCAAGCATAACCAGCCAACTGCCAAGGTAGTACCGAAGCAGTACCGAAGGCCCGGCTAATCCCCGGGCCTTTTGCTTTTCATGGACTGGCAGTAGTTCAACTGGTCAATAATCGGCGCAATTCTTGTGCAAGTGGCTTCGAACGCCGCAGGCGCTTTTTGATTTCTTTACTGTAGACCGACATGCCCCTTTCAAATACAGCTCGCGGCATCATCTTCATGCTGGTCGCGAGTTTCTTCTTCGCGCTGATGGCGGTGTTCACCAAGCTGCTGGCCGGTGTGCCGATTGCTGAGATCATTTTCTTCCGTGCATTGATGGCGTTGGTGCTGTGCATGGTGGGTATCTGGCGACTGCGCATTTCGCCGTGGGGGCATGACAAACCTGGCTTGTTGCTGCGCGGCTTTGCCGGCATGGTGTCGTTGGCGCAGGGCTTCTGGCTGCTGCATAACATTCCGCTGGCGGCGGCCAGCACGTTGACGCACCTCTCGCCGATCTTCACGACGTTGCTGGGAATCTGGATGGTGCGGGAGAAAGTGACGCTGGTGCAGATGGGTTACCTCATCATCTGCTTTGTCGGCGTGGTGCTTATCCAGGGTTTTGATTACCGCATTTCGCCGCTGCATCTGCTCGTTGGCATTTCTGCCTCATTCACAATGGGGCTGGCGTACAGTTCGGTAAAGCGGCTCGGCAAGAGCGAGCATCCGTTTGTCATCATGCTGTACTTTCCGTTGGTGTGTATTCCCGTCACCGGTATCGCCATGTTGTTTGATTTTGTGATGCCGTCGCTGGAACAATGGCTGTGGCTTGGTTTGCTCGGATTAGTGGCGCAAGCTGGCCAGTACTGCATGACTATGTCGTACCACGCCGCGAAGATTTCGAAAGTGGCCATTGTCAGTTACAGCGAAGTGATTTTTTCGATCGTGCTTGGGCTGGTGTTGTTCGGGGAAAATTTCAACCTGATGACCTGGCTCGGCATGGCGCTGGTGATGGCAGGTGTATTGATGAATGTCGGGCTGTCGAAGAAAGCAGTGGCGCCGACACTGGATTAGCCGGAACAGAAAGGAAGACACAACCATGATGCTCACCGTTGAAATCAGCATGTATCCGTTTTGCAGCGACTATAAAGTGCCGATCCAGGGCTTTATTGATCG
>JAZKEH010000659.1:0-3769 GCA_040387155.1 Pseudomonadota bacterium
GTACAGGGTATTCAAAGTCCCGTCAGCCAGACTCGACAGCAACAGCCCCGCCGCTACCAGCAGGCACTGCCCCGCTCCCATTGCCAATAGCGCGGCTGCCGTCGGACGTGCACGCAGGTACCACCAGCTGACAACCGACACCGCTGCAGCCGCACCAATCATCAACAGCGAGGCATGCGGCAGCAACGACTCAAAGCGACTGATGCGGTTCATGCCTTCCAGCGGGGCAAAGCCTGCGGGGTCTGCCAGATAGAACGGAACATTGATTATCGCTACCAAGCCAAGCAGCACCGCTGTCACACGGGCAGCCAGAGCCGTGCCGTACTGCTGCCACAGGAACAACGCGGCCGGTATCAACACGAGCGCGAAGTTCAAACGGTTCGACAGCACCAGCGCCAGCAACAGGCAACTGCCCCAGCGAGCAATGGAAGACGTCTGCGCCGACGACCATGCATGCAGAAAAGCCAACATGCCCAGTAGAGTCGAGACGCCGCTCATTACACCGTCACTGCCTGTCACTACCTGATGCAACAGCACAGGGCTGGCAGCGAACTGCAGCAGCAACAGCAACGTGCCGCGCACACGTCCTAGGAGTTTCATCAGCACCACCAGATAAACCGCCACCCAGAACAAATTCTGCAACGCGCTGGTACCGAGCAACACAAAGGGCATCGCCAACAGCAAGGAACCAGGCAGATGGTGGATGCGGTTGCCCAGATAGGTGAGATCAGCATAGGGATAGCGACCGTCGAGTACGGCACGCACCGCAAGATCGTAGGCGTCATCCGTATCGCTGCCGCGACCCGCCACTTGCACATCGGCGATGGGAAATACCACGACGAAGGCGACTGTCAGCACGGCGACGGCCAGCAGCGGCCACCACCGCGAACTGTCGGTTGCTGCAAAACGTTGTGCTGCCCGCTCTGCCAACAACACCAGCACGATTACAACAAATGGATACAGCCCCAGCGCAACATCGCCGCCGTATTTGCGGACGAGGTCGAGCGAGGGAAAAGCGAGGCTGAAGCACAACAGAGCCCGGTAAGCATGCAGCATGTCTGACACTCGTAGCGTAGCGATCACACAGTGGGTGCGCGCACAATCGTCCGCATCATGCACATTGCGGGTTCTGGTGACAAACCGGGATTTGGCCGGTCGCGCTGGAGAGTCGACTGCCTCAGTTCAGATAGTTGTCCTTCCTCCTGAACAGATGAACATCAAGCGCCACCAATGCGCTGCAAACCAGTGTCGTCAACAGCGTCACCAGGGACCAGTTCTGCACATTGCCTTCCAGCACATAGTCATAGCTGGCGATGACGACACCGATGGCAAACATGAACAGGAAGGTGATAAAGGTCGCCAGGAAGAAATAGACCACGGTGCGTTTGCGGATTTCGTCCGGGATCAATCGCAACGTGTTGCTGGTGACGATGGAGATAACTGCAAGCAACGCCCCTGCATGCACGAAATAGAGCAGCGTGAACTGCAGCATGGCGAGCACGGACTGGGCGCCGGCGAAGATCATCGCCAGCAGCAATACCAGCGATGAAATACACAGGTACAGGCCGGCGTGACACCAATAGGACAAGCGTATCTCCAGGCTCGTCACCGGTAACTGGGCGTAAAGGCGACCGTTTCTTTCACGGTTATGGCGCAGCAATAACATCGCGGCTGCTACCAGGCAGCAGATAAACAGCCAGACGGTAATCTCGGCAAACGACTGCACGGATTCAGGTCGCCAACCGGAGTCATCGTCTCTCACCACCAAACGTAAACCCAGCAGCGCATTCATCGCGAGAAAGACGATGAACGGTGCCATATTGCTTTCGAAGCGGGTGCGGAACAGTTGATTGATCATGACTTACTCCCCGCCTGGGTTTTCAGGATTTGCACGCAGATCTGTTCGATGGACAGTCGGCTGCTTTGAATGGCCTCTGCGCCAGCGTGCTCGAGAAACATGCGGGTGCTCTCGTGGTTGTTGGAGATCATTTCGTATTCTTTCGTGAAGTTCGGCTTTTCGTCGGTACTCTTGTCGTTGCTGAACACCTTTATCGCTATCTGGTTTGGAAGCTCACCCAGGTCACGATCGCTGCGGAAGGTCATCTTTCGCCAGTGCTGCGCGAGATCGTCCTTCACTTTGTGCGCCAGTATCCTGCCCTTGTTGATGATGAGGAGTTGATCGGCAAACTGTTCGATCTCGGTGACATAGTGGGTGGCATACAGCACCGTCAGCTCCTGCGCTCCCATCTGCTCATGCAGGACTTCCGCAAAGGTATCGCGCGAGATCGGGTCCAGCCCCGACGTTGGTTCATCGAGCAGCAGGAAATTGGCGCCGTGTGCCAGCGCATGAATGATCGCCAGCTTGGTACGCTGTCCGGTGGAATAGGTGTGCACGATCTGGTCGAGATTCAAATCGAACTTCGATGCGAGGCTTTGCACCAACTCCTCATCGTAGTGGTAGTAGAAGCGGGCAAAGGCCTTGAGGTTGCGCGCGCCCGACCAGTTCTCATACAACGGTGTGTAATCGCCGACATAGCCAATGGCCTGTTTCCAGCGACCTGAATCCCCGCCTATTGGTTGGCCGTTGAGTTTGATGATGCCTTGATCTTTTCTGACCGTGCCCATCAGGCAACGGTATAGCGTGGTCTTGCCGGCACCATTGGCACCGATCAAGCCATGCACCGTGCCTGGCTCCAGCTTGAAGTCGACCGGGCCCAGCGCAAAGTCGCTGTAGCGTTTGCACAAATTGATTACTTCAAGCGTTGGTTCACTGCTGGCCATCATCCATCTCCTTCAGTATCTGGGTGAAAATCTGTTTGAGGTCCTTGCGGGACAAACCTTCCTGCGTGGCGTCGTTGATCAGCTCTTGCAGGGCAGCGGCAAAGCGCTCGCGGGCATAGGCAGACTTGTCTTGCTGGTTCAGTGGCGCGACAAAAAAGCCCTTGCCTGCGCGTACATAGATCAGCTCCTCCCTGAGCAACTGGTCGTAGGCGCGCTGTACCGTGTTGATCCCCACCCGCAGCTGCTGGGACAGTGCCCGAATGGAGCTGAGTGGCGTCTCCGGCTTGAGATCGCCGGTCAGGATGCGGGCACGGATCTGTCCAATGATCTGCTCCTGCAGCGTGAGCGATGAGTGTTGTGAAATATTGAGCAGCATGATCCCTCCGGCTTACTGTTTCCATATGATGGATACAGTAGATACAGAAGGCAAGCTCTTTTTTTCCTCAACTGTTTTTCTGCGCGTGGGTTGAATTGCCAGCACTTGGCGCCATTGAATGTCGTCATGGCTGCCTACCTCATTCTTCTCGCAATAGTTGTCCTCTCCGGTCTCTGGTTGTTTGCATGGCCCCGCTGGCGCAGAAAGTGGCTGCTCGCGAAGCCGTTTCCGCCTGCGTGGCATGCAATCATCCAGCGCCGTATGCCGTTCTATGGAAAGCTGCAGCGTGCAGAACAACAGCAACTGCGCGACCTGATCCGCCTCTTCGTTGCCGACAAGAAATATTTTGGCTGCGACGGCCTGCAAATCACTGATGAAATCCGCGTGACGATCGCAGCAGAGGCCTGCCTGTTGCTGCTCAACCGCGACACAGAGGTCTATGCAGGTCTGCGCTACATCCTCGTCTATCCCTATGCCTTCCAGGTGCCACATCAGGCCCTTAATGCAGACGGTACCGTGCGCGCCTACAGCGAAGGCCGGCTGGGAGAGTCATGGGAGAACGGCAAGGTCATACTGTCGTGGGACGATGTGGAGAAAGGTGTGTCGAATCGC
>JAZKEH010000659.1:3779-4551 GCA_040387155.1 Pseudomonadota bacterium
CAGCTCGACAGTGAGAATGGTTCAACCAACGGCCTGCCACCTATTCACGGTAGCAACAGCATCAAGACCTGGGCCAGGGTATTTTCGGCAGAGTTTGCTGCATTGAACGAAGCCGCCGACAACAATCACGCCACCGTGATGGATTATTACGGCGCGACCAATGCGGCGGAATTTTTTGCAGTGGCGACTGAAACGTTTTTCGAGAAGCCGGCGGAAATGGAGCAGTTGCACCCGCAGCTCTATGCAGAGCTGCGCAAGTACTACCGCGTGGATCCGAGGCAGTGGGTTTGATCAGGAGCGTCTGGGTTCACAGGCGGCGTTGACACTGATTGACTGGTGATGACGCGAGGTTTGCGCCGAGTGGCTACGCCAGTCCGCGCCCACCTGGAATGAACACGGCCTTGGCCGTGTCATAGAAGATCGCTTGCTGCTGCGCCAACGGCAACTGATCGACCGACTCTAGTGCGTGATGCACAAACTCCACGAAGCCGCCTTCGCTGTTGCCGACATCGGAACCCCACACCAGGTGATCGGCGCCATAGACACCAACCACGTAGTTCATGAAGTCACGCACCGGCACGTTGCCTTCGTGCATGCGCTCGATCAGCAGCGTGGTGTACTTGTAGTAGACATTCTTGTGCGCAGCGAGCGCCAGATGCTCTGGACTCAAGCCAAATGTGTCGCTGACTTCTGCCCTCGGGAAACCGATGTGATCGAGCACGATGTTGACGTTGGGATAGCGATCAGCAAATTGTGCGATAAGACTCATCGC
>JAZKEH010000660.1:0-5420 GCA_040387155.1 Pseudomonadota bacterium
GAAGACGCCGACCTGTTCACAGTCAGGGTTGGCAATCATCAGTATCTGCCCTGGCTTGTAGCTGTGGGCCGCGTTCACATCGATTCGGGCTGAACTCGGGTTGTGGTCGGTTACACGCAAGCCGGTTACATCGCCGCGCCGGATAGCGATGGCATCAGTGTTCGCTCTGACGTCGCTCCGGAATTCTGTCGGGTAGGTCGCAACGCCTGCATCGTACTCATAGCCTCTGAGGCCTACATCGAGATACCAGGTGCCCGAGCTGCCCGTCACGCTGTTGGCAACTTTCAACGGTGAGGCACAACCGGAATAACCTGCCATGCGGATTTCATCGGTCAGGTACTTGAGCGCAAAGCGCGCGTTCTCCTGCATCGACGCCATTTCACGCACGGTGATGAAGTTGCTTTTGCTGACGACCAATACCTGCACAACACCGCTCAGTACGACCAGCGAGATCGTAATCGAGACCATCATCTCAACCAGCGTCAGGCCGGCCTGACGCAGCAGCGAAGGTTTACAGGCAAGGGAGCGACGCATGTTCATATTCTTGTCGTGATGCTCACAGTGCGTTGGCCGTCGCTGATGTCGACGCCGCCCATCTGGGTCCAGTCATAACGAATGGAAATGACAAAGGTGCGCGTCAGTACTTCGTACACAATCTGGCTCTGTCCCTGCGGCAGATAATCGGAACTCTCGATCTTGCTGCGCCACTGGTTCAAATCCCAGGTCGCCATCTCGTTGCTGCTGCAGGTACTGGTGGCGCAGTCGACCGACTGGGTGGGAGGCGTTTCCGCGTAGGCAATGACATAGGCATCATTGCCGCGGTTGGCGCGAATCCGTTCGGCCATGTCGTTCATCAGATACTGTGCCTGTGTATCAATGAAGGCGGCGTGGTTGTATTTCAGGACTTCGTTTTGCAGCGCGGCCATGCCAAGCAGGCCGCCGGCGAGAATGAACAGGCTGACCATGACTTCAACGAGCGTGAAGCCTTGCTGGTGGTGTCCAACGTGGTTGCCGTTTCTCATGGGCATGCGAGGTTGGCTCCGACCAGATCATCATGGACGCCATCAGTCTCGCTGGTGGATATCGCGGGACGACCGGTGTTCGACAACCAGACAGCGCGCGTCTTGGCGACGACATCGTCGTGATCACAGAATTTGAAATAGGCGCCAGTGCTGCTGTTGTTGAGAAAGCCATCGCGATTGAACTGCAGAAAATCGCCAGTGAAGTTCCCGTTGGTACGATTTTTCAGCGTGATCTTGCTTTGATTGTTGCTGGGGCCGTGAACTTGTAATAGCGTATCGCCACTACCGAGTGTGCCTGCTGTTCCACTGTCACTGAATATTATCCAGCCATCATCCCAATCTGCTCCGCCGGCTCCTGCAGCACAGGCAGCCTGATTGGTTGATCGACAAATGGAAACAGATCGGCCCTGGGCGACGGCTTCAGATCGTGCGAGTGAAATTGCGGTCGTGATGTCCTGCATGGAGGCTTCACGCGCATTGCGTTCGATGGAATCCTGCATGCCGGGCACTGTCATTACAGCGAGAATTGCCGTAATGCCAACGACCACCATCAGTTCCAGCATCGTATAGCCGTGAACTGATTGCGTGCTGACCCTGATTGATTTTTGTGTGCGCATGTCCATGAATTCTTTCCGCATCCGGCGGATGTTTTTAATCTAGCATGCCGATGTTGTTCAGCAGCGGGAGAAAATCCCGCCGCGCCCATACAAGAAATTATTTTTTTATACATAAGGTAAATCCCGCAAACATAATGTGACAAAAACGGAATTACGCCGGATGTCCCATTATTTGATTTCACGATTGCGATTCGTTTCACACACAGTTGCTTTGCGGGATTTTTCTTTACAGGAAATTCGCTTCTCAACTGCCAACACATTCAAAAGAAGAAAGACATGACTGCGACCGCTCCCGATTTGCGTAATCCCTTCCAGTTGCTGGCCTTTGGTTTTGGTAGCGGACTGGCACCGAAGGCGCCGGGCACGGCGGGCACGCTGGCGGCGGTGCCGTTATATTTGTTGTTGGTGCAACTGCCACTGGTTTGGTACTTGCTCGTCCTGATCGCAGCTTTCGCGATAGGCATCTACATATGTGGCTATACGGCCGATGCATTGAAGGTGCCTGATCACGGCGGCATCGTGTGGGATGAATTTGTCGGTTTCTGGATCACGATGGTGGCAGCGCCGGAAGGCTGGCAATGGGTCGTGGTCGGCTTTCTGTTGTTTCGACTGTTTGATATCACCAAGCCGTTTCCGATCAGTTGGCTGGATCGTCATATAAAGGGTGGACTCGGCATCATGGTGGACGATGCAGTGGCGGGCAGTTTTGCCTGGCTCTGTTTGCAACTGCTGAATCTGGCGATCGGTTAGCCCTTGTTTTTCAATGACATCAGCAATGCCTGGCCCGCAGGCAACGGCGCGTGAAGCTAAGGTAGAATGCGCGCCTGATTTCAGGAGACCCCCATGAGCACCATTCTGCAAAGCCTGCCTGTTGGCGAGAAAGTCGGTATCGCGTTTTCCGGAGGGCTGGACACCAGCGCCGCCTTGCACTGGATGCGCGAAAAAGGGGCAGTGCCCTATGCCTACACGGCCAATCTCGGTCAGCCGGACGAGCCGGACTATGACGAAATTCCGCGCAAGGCCATGGAATACGGTGCCGAGGGGGCCAAGCTGATCGAATGTCGTGCCCAGCTGGTCGCGGAAGGTATCGCTGCCCTCCAGAGTGGTGCCTTCCACGTCACCACCGCTGGCGCCACCTACTTCAATACGACGCCCCTCGGGCGCGCAGTCACCGGCACCATGCTGGTGGCCGCGATGCGTGAAGACAACGTCAATATCTGGGGCGATGGCAGTACCTATAAAGGCAATGACATTGAACGCTTCTATCGTTACGGCTTGCTGGTAAATCCGGATCTCCGCATCTACAAGCCCTGGCTCGACCAGCAGTTCATCACCGAGCTGGGTGGCCGCAAGGAAATGTCGGAATACATGCAGCGCTCTGGTTTCGCTTACAAGATGAGCTCGGAGAAAGCCTATTCCACCGATTCGAATTTGCTGGGCGCGACCCATGAAGCCAAGGAACTCGAATTCCTCAACAAGGGCATCTCCATTGTGCAGCCCATCATGGGCGTCGCTTTCTGGCGTGAAGACGTCGCAGTCAAAGCGGAAACGGTAAGCGTGCGTTTTGAAGAAGGCCGCCCGGTAGCGCTGAATGGCAAGGAATATACCGATGCTGTGCAATTGCTGCTGGATGCCAACACCATTGGCGGTCGTCATGGCCTCGGCATGAGTGACCAGATCGAGAACCGCATCATCGAAGCCAAGAGTCGCGGTGTGTACGAAGCGCCGGGTCTGGCACTGTTGTATATCGCCTATGAGCGTCTGATCACCGGCATTCACAACGAAGACACGATTGAGCAATACCGCAACAACGGTCGCCGTCTGGGTCGTTTGCTGTATCAGGGTCGCTGGTTTGATTCGCAAGCATTGATGCTGCGTGAAACGGCACAGCGCTGGGTGGCCAGTGCGATAACCGGCGAAGTGACGGTAGAGCTGCGTCGTGGCAATGACTATTCGATCATGGACACCGTAAGCCCGAATCTTACTTACCATCCCGAACGTTTGACGATGGAGAAAGGGGCATCAGCATTCTCACCACAGGATCGTATTGGTCAGCTGACGATGCGCAATCTGGACATCATGGATACCCGCGCCAAGTTGGGCACCTATGTAAAAACGGGATTGTTGTCGCCTTCCGCCGGTAATGGCGTGCCGTTGCTCGGACCCAAAAAGAACTGATTGTTTTTCAATTTCCGGATCGGAGCATCTTTGCCATGCGTCACTACATGCAGTTCTACATCAACGGAATGTGGGTAGATCCTGTCACTCCAAAGTCACTGGACGTTATCGACCCCGCACGTGCCGCGGTCGCGGGCCGCATCAGCGTTGGCAGTGCTGCGGATATAGACAAGGCGGTCCAGTCAGCTGCGAAGGCCTTCAAGACCTGGTCGCGCACAACGCGCGAACAGCGGCTGGCCGTGCTCGATCGCATCATCGAGGAATTCACCAAGCGCGTACCTGAACTTGGCGATGCGATCACTGAAGAAATGGGTGCGCCCAAGTGGTTGGCACATGGCACGCAGGCTGCCATTGGCGTGAATCATTTCAAGACAGCGCGTCGCATTCTTGAAACCTACACGTTCGAAGAAGATCGTGGCACCAGTCGCGTCATTCAGGAGCCCATCGGTGTCTGCGGCTTCATCACGCCGTGGAATTGGCCCATTCACCAGATTTGCGCCAAGGTCGCGCCGGCACTGGCTACCGGCTGCACGGTTGTGTTGAAGCCGTCGGAAATCGCACCGTTTTCTGCGCAGATTTTCGCGGAAATCATTCATGCCGCCGGTGTGCCTGCGGGCGTATTCAATCTTGTGCAGGGTGAAGGTCCGATCGTAGGGCAGGCGATTGCTGAACATCCGCTGGTGGATATGGTGTCGATCACCGGATCCACGCGCGCTGGCGTTCTGGTGGCGCAGGCTGCTGCGAAGACAGTCAAACGTGTGCATCAGGAATTGGGTGGCAAGAGTCCCAATATCATTCTGGAAGATGCGGATCTGAAGGCGGCCGTCACGGGTGGCATCAACGGCATCATGATGAATTCCGGTCAGAGTTGTCGTGCTCCCACCCGCATGCTGGTGCCCAATAAATTGATGGATGAAGTCTGTGTGATTGCGAAAGAAGTCGCGGAAAGCTGGAAACCGGGTGATCCGAAGGCTGATAGCCGTATGGGGCCGGTAATTTCCGAAGCGCAGTGGCAGAAAGTGCAGCGTCTTATCAATGTTGGGGTAAAAGAAGGTGCCACGCTGGTAACCGGTGGTGCTGGCAAGCCGGAAGGGCTGGAGCAGGGCTATTTCGTCAAGCCGACGGTATTTCGCGACGTGAAGAATTCGATGGAAATCGCCAGGGAAGAAATTTTCGGGCCTGTACTCAGCATCATTGGCTATGACACCGAGGAAGAAGCCATCGAAATCGCCAACGACACCGAATATGGCCTGGGCGGTTACGTTCATAGCAAAAACATTGACCATGCCCGCGCCATAGCGGCACAAATCCGCGCTGGCTATATCAGTCTCAACAACGCCGGGCTTGATCTCAATGTGCCGTTCGGTGGTTACAAGCAATCGGGCAATGGCAGGGAGTTCGGCGACCAGGCTTTTGGCGAGTTTCTCGAGTACAAGTCGTTGCTGGGATTCTCGCCGGCGGCGTGAGTCACTGCAAAAGCAGGTTGAGCAAATGTGTTGCTCCGTGTGCAGCAACTACAGCCCTGATTTATCCACATTTCAAACAGCCAAAAAGCGCGCTAAGTGCCCGGAAACAAAGGGCCTGAACCACTTGGTTCGGCAGA
>JAZKEH010000660.1:5430-5782 GCA_040387155.1 Pseudomonadota bacterium
GCAAAGGCAGTCTCTACCGTGTAGAGTGCGCGCTTCATTTTTTCAGCGCATCACATCCAGACCATTGAGAGGACAGTAAAAAAATGAGCAAGAGCTTACAAGACGTTTTAAACGCGGCAGGCAACCCGGTTAATCTGCTGCGCAATTCCAAAATCGGCGCCTACGTTTACCCGGTAGTAGCTCCAGAATTCCACAACTGGCGCAGTGAACAGTATGCATGGCGCAACAGCGCTGTACTGTTCGACCAGAGCCATCACATGGTGGACATCTACATCAAAGGTCCCGACGCAATCAAACTGCTGTCCGACACCGCCATCAACTCCTTCGCTAATTTCCCCGTCAACCGCGCCAA
>JAZKEH010000661.1:0-3784 GCA_040387155.1 Pseudomonadota bacterium
CGGGCCAGCAATTCATCGTTGTAGCACCAAAGGTCTTCCAGTGAGCCACCGCCGCGAGTCAGCAGAATTGTATCGACATCGTGCAAGCAGCCCTGGCATGCATTGACTGTTGCAAGCGCGGTAATCATTTCTGCTGCGGCTTGCTGACCCTGCACGCTGACTGGAATGATGGTCAGTTGCGTGGCAGGAAAGCGACGACGAAAGACACTGATTACATCGCGGATGGCGGCACCGGTAGGAGAGGTTATGACGGCGATATGACGCGGCATCGAAGGCAGTGGCTGCTTGCTGTCAGCGGCAAACAAACCTTCCTGCTGCAGTTTCAGATACAGCCGCTCAAAGGCTTGCCGCAATGCACCGGCGCCGGCATCTTCCATCGACTCCAGCAACAACTGGTAATCGCCGCGGCCTTCATAGAGGCTGAGCCGCGCTTTGACGACTACCTGCATGCCGTCTTTCGGTTTGCAGCGGACAAACATGTTGCGGTTGCGGAACATTGCGCAGCGCACCTGCGCATTGGAATCCTTCAGTGTGAGGTACCAATGACCGGAAGCAGGTTGGGCAAAATTGGAGATTTCTCCCTGCACCTGCACAGCGGGGAAATGGTCTTCCAGCAGCTGACGCGCCAGCCGGTTAAGCTGGCTGACAGTAAGGATATTGGCGTTGTTTTGATTTGTGGGGCTCGGCATGGCAGCCAAGATACCAAACCCCGGCGAAATACCAAGATCAAAGGAGCTTCAACGGAATTTCTGGTTTCCTGCAGCTCCCGGCCTGGTCTATAATGCGCCGATTTCCCGAAACAGGGGCGTACAGGTTTCAGGTAATCATTATGCTGCGTATCCTTCAAGAAGCTCTCACGTTCGACGACGTTCTTTTGGTTCCTGCCCACTCGCTGGTGCTGCCCAACAAGGTCGATCTCAAAACCCGCCTGACCCGTTCCATCACGCTGAATATTCCGCTGGTGTCGTCCGCCATGGACACAGTCACCGAAGCGCGTCTGGCCATTGCAATGGCGCAGGAAGGCGGCATTGGTATTGTCCACAAGAACATGAGTATTGAAGAACAGGCGCGCGAAGTGCGTACTGTCAAAAAATACGAAAGTGGCGTTGTCGCCGATCCCATCTGCATCTCACCCGACACCACAGTGCGCAAGCTGCTGGAACTGACCCGCGAGAATCGCATTTCCGGCCTGCCTGTCGTCATCGACAAGGATGGTCGCCGTGAACTCGTCGGTATCGTGACGTCACGCGATGTGCGCTTCGAGAATGAAATGAATACAACGGTTTCGTCGATCATGACGCCGAAAGACCGTTTGGTCACAGTCCGCGAAGGGGCGAGTCTCGACGAAATCAAGGCGCTGATGCACAAGTACCGCATCGAGAAAGTTCTCGTCGTCAACGACGCCTTTGAACTGCGTGGCCTCGTCACCCTGAAAGACATCCGCAAAGCGGAAGATCACCCAAATGCCTGCAAAGATGCCATGGGCCAGTTGCGCGTAGGCGCAGCAGTGGGCACCGGCGCTGAAACCGAAGAGCGCGTCAAAGCGCTGGTCGCAGCCGGAGTCGACGTTGTGGTGGTCGACACCTCGCACGGTCATTCGCAGGAAGTGCTGAAACGCATCAAGCAGATCAAACAGAAATTCCCGGGCTTGCAGATCATTGGCGGCAACGTGGCTACCGCCGAAGGCGCGCTGGCGCTGGTGGAAGCGGGCGTTGATTCGGTCAAGGTCGGCATTGGTCCTGGCTCCATTTGTACCACGCGTATCGTGACTGGCGTTGGTGTGCCGCAGATCACTGCAGTATCCAATGTCGCTGCCGCATTGAAAGGCACTGACGTCACGATCATCTCCGACGGCGGCATCCGTTTCTCGGGCGACATTGCCAAGGCCATCGCAGCCGGCGCCAATGCCGTCATGATTGGCAGCCTGCTGGCGGGTACCGAAGAAGCGCCTGGCGATGTCGAGTTGTACCAGGGTCGCAGCTACAAGGCTTATCGTGGCATGGGCTCCCTGGGCGCCATGGCCAAGTCACACGGTTCCAGTGACCGCTATTTCCAGAGTCTCGACAGCGGTGCTGCCAAACTGGTACCGGAAGGCATCGAAGGCCGTGTACCTTACAAGGGCCCGATGTCTGCCATCGTGTTCCAGCTGACAGGTGGTGTGCGTTCCAGCATGGGTCTTACCGGTTGCGCCAACATCGAGGAAATGCGCATCAAACCGCAGTTCGTCAAGATCACCGCGGCAGGTGTCAGCGAAAGCCACGTGCATGATGTGAGCATCACGAAAGAAGCACCCAACTACCGGGTCAGCTAATCAATTGGTTTTGATGCAAGGGCGCGGCATGCCGTGCCCTTGTCGTTTTTAATTTGCCAAAGAAGACGTTGCATGAATATTCATCAGCAAAAAATTCTCATCCTCGACTTCGGTTCCCAGTACACCCAGCTTATCGCCCGCCGCATCCGCGAAGCCGGCGTCTATTGCGAGATTCATCACTGGTCCTGCCCGCGTGAAGACTTTGATGCTTTCGCACCGCAAGGCGTGATCCTTTCCGGCAGTCCGGAGTCCGCCAATCTCACCAATTCGCCGCGCGTGCCGGACTACATCCTCAACAGCAAGTTGCCGATTCTCGGCATCTGCTATGGCATGCAGACCATCGCCGAACAGCTTGGCGGCAAGGTGGAAGGTTCAAACACATCCGAGTTCGGTCATGCACGCGTACAGATTCTCGACACCGATCCGTTGCTGCGCGGACTTGAACATGAAATTGCCGAAAGCGACAAGCGCTACCAGGATGTCTGGATGAGCCACGGTGACAAGGTCACCAAACTGCCGCCGGGCTTTGTCTGCACTGCTTCCACTGAAAGTGCGCCACTGGCGGCAATGATGAGCAGCGATGGTCGCATTCATGCGTTGCAATTCCATCCTGAAGTCACCCACACGAAGGCCGGGCAGGAGTTGCTGAATCGCTTCGTGCATGACCTGTGCGGCTGCGAAAAGCATTGGACTGCCGAGAACATCATTGAAGACGCCGTCGCCGCCATTCGCAAACAGGTAGGCAAGGATCAGGTATTGCTTGGTCTTTCCGGCGGTGTCGATTCTTCAGTGGTTGCTGCCTTGCTGCACCGCGCCATCGGTGATCAGCTGACTTGTGTGTTTGTCGATAACGGTTTGTTACGTCTGAATGAAGGCGACAACGTTATGGCCCTCTTTGCACAAAACATGGGCGTTAAAGTGATCCGTGCCAATGCAGAAGAAGCATTTCTTGGCAAGCTGGCCGGCGTCAATGATCCGGAAGCCAAGCGCAAGATCATCGGCAACATGTTCATTGAAGTGTTTGACGCGGAAGCGGCGAAGCTGGGTGACGTAAAGTGGCTGGCACAGGGTACGATCTATCCTGACGTTATCGAGTCTGCGAAGTCGAAACACGGCACTGCCCACGTCATCAAATCACACCACAACGTCGGTGGGTTGCCAGAGCACATGAAGATGGGTCTGGTTGAGCCACTGCGTGAACTGTTCAAGGACGAAGTACGCCGTCTCGGTGTTGCGCTTGGGCTGCCACCGCACATGGTCCATCGCCATCCGTTCCCGGGCCCTGGTCTGGGTGTGCGCATTCTCGGCGAAGTGAAGAAAGAATATTGCGAAGTGCTGCGGCGCGCCGATGCCATCTTCATCGAAGAGCTGCACAAGAGTGGCTGGTACGACAAGACCAGTCAGGCTTTCGCCGTGTTCCTGCCAGTGAAGTCAGTCGGTGTGGTTGGTGACGGTCGTCGCTATGCGTGGGTC
>JAZKEH010000661.1:3794-4787 GCA_040387155.1 Pseudomonadota bacterium
TGTCCATCCAGGCAGGCTCCAAGCATGCGGTGCCCATCGACTTCATGACAGCCCGTTGGGCGCATCTGCCATACGAGCTGCTGGAAACGGTGTCCAACCGCATCATCAATGAAATCCGCGAAGTTTCGCGTGTGAGCTATGACATCTCGTCGAAGCCACCCGCAACGATTGAGTGGGAGTAGCGTGGAAAGCGACCAGCAGTGGATGCAGCGTGCACTGGCGCTTGCCACCAGTGCTGCCGGGCATGGTGAAGTCCCCGTTGGCGCAGTACTCGTACGTGATGGTCAGGTGATCGGTGAAGGTTTCAACCAGCCCATCAGTGCCCGCGATCCCACTGCCCATGCCGAGATTGTAGCGCTGCGCGCAGCAGCCACTGCGGTTGGCAACTATCGTTTGCCGGGCACAACTCTCTACGTCACCCTTGAACCCTGCACGATGTGCATCGGCGCCATGATCCATGCGCGTGTGGATCGCGTGGTATTTGCAACGCGCGAACCACGTGCCGGTGCCGTCTGCAGCCAGTTGCAGTTGTGCGAGCATCCTGGCTACAACCACAAGCTGGCGTGGAGCGAAGGCGTGCTGGCAGCAGAGAGCAGCACGCTGTTGACCGCTTTCTTCAAGGCGCGACGCTGAGCGTCCGTGTTCCATCGCCCTGGCTTGGCGCCGGCTTCGACACATCCTTCCACAGCAACATCTCACCCACCCGCAGGCTGGCGCCGTGATAGAAGCCATTGTCGCGATGACGCTCGGGGTTGTTGAATGTGCCAAAGATCAGGTCGAACACCGGCAGGTCGGCATAGTTGTCGCGATGCAGGCCATGGCCGTGATGACGAGAATGGCTTTCCGGCCGTTGGATGAAGTAGCCCAGCCAGCGCGGCGTGCGGATGTTGGCGTGCTGGAAGATGCCCAGGAAGAACGTGGCATAGAGAACCAGCGTTGCCGCTTCAACGTTGACGCCAAGCACAACGGTTAGCGCAAGGCTCGACATCAGCG
>JAZKEH010000662.1:0-5873 GCA_040387155.1 Pseudomonadota bacterium
CGCTGCTTTCTTCATGCTGGTACCTGAATACGGTATCTCTGTAGCCGCCACCACCAATAGTGGCCATGGCGCTGCGAGGAAGGCCGTGCAGGACGTCTGTTTTGAGTTGGTGCGCCAAGCAATGCAGGAGGAGGACGCGCTACAACTGTCTAGTCATTAACGGCGAAGCTGAAAGTAAAGTGAACATTGTCTGTGGCTACTGCCTGGCCATCGACAAAACGGGGCGCGTAGCGCGCGAAGCGGATGGCATTCAAAGCGGCCAGTTCGAATTCATGATGGCCTTTGCGGTCGACGACGACGGGATTCACGACTTCACCCAACTCGTTCACGGTAAAACTCACCGTTACTTCGCCTGATTCCCGCAGCGCTAGCGCATTAGGTGGATAACGCAGCGTCGTCGAGTACAGCAACGTAAGTTCGTCACTGGTCTTGCCGGCATAGGTGGCGCCGATGATCTGGCTGTGCTGCCCGGCAAGTTCAGGCTTGTAGGTAAGCGAGTACAGACGCACAAATTGCGTATGCAGGCCGACAAATGTAGCCGTGTCCGTGGATTTGTCGCCCAGTGCCGCGAGGCCGTCCTGCAAATAGCGTTCGGCCTGTACATATTGTCCGCGCCGTATCCAGAAACGCCCCAGATGCATGCTGGTGGCTGCGATGCCAGCGTTGTCGGACAAAGCGCTGTAAATCTCGAGCGCGTCCTTCAGGTAATCCTTGCCAGCGACGTGCGAGTGAAAGCTCAGGTTCACGCCTGCTTCGCGATAGAGGTCTGCCAGTCGCTGTTGGTCTCCTGGTTGGCCATTCCAGTACTTGTCAGCCAGTTTGAAAGCGCGTCGATAGTACTTGTTTGCGCCGGTCATGCCGCCGAAGTCATAGTTGAGGTGACCGATGCTGATCAGCGGTTTGATCAATGCCTCGCTGTCGCCGTGCTGCTTCTGGTAGGCATCGACCAGATCAATGGCGTAGTCGAGTTCTTGCTCCGCTTCTGCGGGTATCCGCAACACGCTGCCATAGTTGGCGGCCAGTTCGGCGAGCATCAGCGGATCGGCGCCCGTCTGCTTGCCGAGCATATAGGCCTGGCTCACTGCCTCGCGTATGGCGGGGCTTTCCTCAAGACCCACCAGAAAATCACCTTTGCGGTAACGGTCCAGTTCCTGCGCGGCGTGCGTATAGGCAGCGTCAAATCCGGACGGGCCGCGTTCTGCAGCATCAAGCGCAGCGGGCAGCACCAGAAAGAAAGCACACTGAAGGGAGAGGAGGGCGCGGTTGATCGTCGCGTGCATGCGGGAAACTGTTCCATGAAAGTTGGCGCGTCATTGTATTGATGTCTGCATTGCCCAACGAATGACGCAGGCTGCAATTGCCTTCGGCGTCACACCAGTCGGGCGCTATAGGCACGTCCCAGATAGCCCAGGTACAGAATGCCGGCAACCACAACGCCACACAGCACCAGCAGCATTTCCAGCACCGGCATATAACTACCGTAATAACGTTCGAGATAGGCCATGGACGGGATGCCGAGGCCGCCAGCGCCAATGTCGATCATCGTCAGCAGGCCGAGCACCTTGCCGTAGTTGGCACCGGCATAGTATTCGGCGATCAGCATCTGCATCAGCGAAGCGGTGCTGCCAAAGCCGAAGCCGAAGAAGATCGCGTAGAGGTAGATGGCGCCAGCACCAAAGACCCTGAGTATCAAGATCCCGATGATGAGAGAGATGACACCAATCAGGAGTGACAGGCGTTTGTCGACGCGATCACCGATGTAACCGGACAGCAACTTGCCGGCGATGGCGGACCAGAAATAGACACTGACAACCAATGGGATAGTGGCCAGCGGAATCTGCAACTCACGACTCATCAGAATGCTCTGGTGCTGCAGCATGCCGTTGACGATGAACCAGATGCCGCCGGTGACCAAGGCGAGCAGTGAGAACTCAATCACTGCCAGCGGACGCAGCGGTGTTGAAGCTGTGTCTGATTTTGCAGCCGCAGCGGGGGTTGCTGGTGCCGGCTTGTTCCGGATCAGGAACAACCACGGCAACACCAACAGCACGCTGTTCATCAGCGCGAGTTGGGCAACGGTCGCCCGCCAATCACCGTCTGCCAACAAGGGCCGCACCAGCAACGGGAAGATGGCGCCGCCAACACTGGTCGCCGTCATCACCGCGCCAATGGCCATGCCGCGGTTGCGGGTGAACCAGCGCGTGGTCAACACCATCACCGGCACCTGCCCACAGCAGGCCTGCCCCAGCGCCAGCACGGCGTAGATAGCCATCATGGTGGAAATGCTATTGATGCCGGCATACAGGAAGAGCCCGCCGCAGATCAGCAGAATGCCCGCCAGCATGACGTTCCTCACAGGCAGCTTGTCGAACAGTGGCGCGACTACTGCGGAGAGCCCGGCGCTCATGAAATAACCCAGTGTCGCGGCAGCGGTCACCTGCGTGCTGTCCCAGCCGAACTCCATCAAGAGGAACGGATAAAACAGCGGCAGCACTGAAGAGCGGACTGCGACGACAGTCATGTAATGGATGAACAGCCCTGATAGCACTGATCCTTGGGCACCGGTAATCTGCATAGTCATGAATGTCTTGGGTTGGTAGGTGAATAGAAGCCGGAGTTCGTTACAACGCTCATACTTTGCCCATGTTGGGTAAGAGCGGCAATGGTTAATACTGTCACGACATCGGCATTTGTCCTCGCTGTGGAGGGGGATTTGCCTGTTTGCCACTGTCGTCGTGTCCGTGGCAGGCTTGATCGCCGAAGATTGTTGAAAGTTTTTCAGATGAAAGCGTCTCTCTTAAGCGTGATATGCAGTTTTGTCCGGCCAGTTTCCCTACTCATTCCCACCAAGGAGAAGAACACACCATGAAGAACTTCCATACGAAAGTATCGACAGGCCTGGCCCTCGCATTGGCGCTAACCAGCGCCGCAGCGCCTGCTTCAGCGCACCACTCATGGCCAGTCAACATGGACGAGCTCATCACCGTGAAGGGAACGGTGACCAACTTCATGTGGGAAAACCCGCACCCGATGATCGCGCTGACAGTTACCACCAGCGACGGCGGCACTGAACAATGGGAAGTGGGCGGCCCTGCCATCAATCGCATGGAGGCCAAGGGTTGGACCAAGGAAACTGTCAAAGCCGGTGATGTGATCACGGGCGTTGGCTATCAATTCCGCGACGGCCAGAAGATCATCCGCCTTGAGAAGATTACCTTTGCTGATGGCAAGGAAATGACGCTCTACGGTCGCTGATTGGCGGCCGGGCAAAAACGTTACAGCCGCAGATTCTCAACCACCCACTGCTCATAGTCCCGATCACCCACCTGCGCGGGTGCAATGCTCGCCTGCCGCTGTTTCAACAACGAATGCGCATGCCGCGCATCGGTAGGACTCATGTCGTAACGCGCGCGGAAAACGCGTGAATAGTGGGCTTCGCTGACAAAGCCCCAGCCGTAGGCAATATCGCAGATACGACGATGCCGGTTGTGGCCAGCGAGCAGCTCTTCGGCACTGCGACGCAAACGCCGCTCCTGTACATAAGCACGCACGCCACCCAGCGGCTCAAACAATCGATACAGCGTTGAGCGTGAGTAGCCGAGCGCACCACACAGGATGTCGGCGGTCAGCTCGCGATGCAGATTGCGCTCGATGTGCACCTTGGCTGACGCCAGCATGCTGATAGCGACGCTGGCGCTTCCATCCTCCACCTTTTGGGTAGACCCATTGAGCGCACTTGCCATCAGCAGCAGCGTGGGCTCAATAACCTGTAGCGCTTCCCCTTGTGAGAAGGTGCCGAGCATCCCGTGCAGCGTTTTCAGATGGTTGATGGCCAGGCGCGTCAGTGCCATGTCGCCCTTCAGCACGCGGCCTTCCTGGCTGTCGGGGTTCATCAGGTGACGTGACAGTAAGGGGCGCGGTACCACCAGTGTGAGCTGCGTGAAATCCGTGGTGATCGCGTCGTGCTGTTCTGCCAGATCAATGATCATCAACTCGCCAGGCTTGCATTCCACTTCGCGGCTGCCGACCTGCATCACCTGCGAGCCGGTGAGATGCGTCTGGATCATGTAGTAATCCAGTTTGTCGTTGGCCACCTTGAACGGGCTGCGCGCAAAGCGCTGCGCCTTGGTGTCGCAATGCGACAGGATGACCTGGTTGTTGATCAGGAAGCTGTTGACGCTGGCGTTGAAGTGTTCGTTGTCCGATTGGGGCGCAGCGGTGATGTCGAAAATCGTGGAAATGCTTTCGCGCCAGCCCTCAATGCGCTGCTCTGGCGCCAGTTGTTGGGTCGAAAACGATGATCGTTGGATGGGGTCCGGCTTCATGAAAGCTCGTGTTTTTCTCAGTAATTGCAGCTGATGACTGCCAAGGCATGTTTCTAACATCAACCAAAACACAGGGTCAAACCTATTGGGACGCTGAGTCAAAGATGGCGGCAGGAATTTGTTTAGGATTCCGCGCTTCCGCAGTACTTCCAAACCTCTCCGTCAACCACAGGGAACGAGACTCATGAGCGATACTTCAGTAGGTCAATCCACCAAGGTCAATGGCACCAATGCCGCCAATACCACCACCGGCACAACCACCGCTGACAAGGTGGATGCCAAGGCTGGCAGCGATACCGGCCTGGGTGGCGCAGGTGACGACTGGGTAAAAGGTGGGTCTGGCGACGATAACGTTGATGGTGGTGCGGGCAGCGACCGTGTAGATGGTGGCGCGGGCAACGACAGATTGATCTACAAGGTTGGTGAAAACACGGGCGCTACCGACACCTACGACGGCGGTTCCGGCACCAACCGGCTGGTATTGCAGATGACGCGCGCGGAATGGATGCGTGACGACATCCAGGCAGATGTAGCGGCCTTCCTTGTTTATCTGGCCACCGCGAGCACCGGCACCAACAGTAGCAAGGGCTTCACCTTTACCGCGTTCAAGCTGACTGTCACCAAGGTCAGTGCGCTCGACGTGTTTGTCGATGGAGTGCAGCAGGATCCGCGCGATGAAGCGATAACGGCGGTAGCCGATAGCTGGCTGGCCGCCACGGAGCACAGCAGCATCGCCGGCAATGTGGTTGCCAATGACCTGGTGCCTGATCTGGTACGTGCGGTTGAAGTGGTACAAGGCCCCGCCAAGGGCGCCCTCGCGCTGAATGCGGATGGCAGTTTTGTCTACAACCCGGGCAATGACTTCAACGCGCTGGCCGAAGGCGAAACCGCGCAGGCCACGTTCACCTACAAGGTCACTGATGCAGACAGGGACAGCACGACAGCGCAGGTAACGCTGACGATCACCGGCACCAATGATGCGCCGATCGCGAATGCCGATACCGGCACCACTAACGAAAACGACAGCATTACCGTCAACGTGCTGGCCAATGACACCGATGTCGACACCAGCGATACGCACACGGTCAAAACCGCCACGCTCACCAGCGGGCTTGGCGCAGTCGCTGTTACCAACAACCAGGTGCAGTGGACGCCGGGTACTGCCTATGACTATCTCGCCGTCGGTGAAACCGCCGCGGTTGGCATCAGCTACACACAGAGCGACAACCACAATGCGTCAGCCACCTCTTCGCTGGCGTTGACCGTGAAGGGCACCAACGACGTCCCGGTCGCCAATACGGATGCGGCCGTTACCGATGAGAACACGGGTATCACCGTCAACGTCCTGGGCAACGACACTGATCTCGATACCAGCGACACCCATACGGTCAAAGCTGTGTCTGTCACGACAGGGCTTGGCGGTGTTGCTATCACCAACAATCAGGTGCAATGGACACCAGGCGCTGTCTATGACTCACTCGCACTGGGCGAAACTGCCACGGTTGCCATCGCCTACACGCAGAGCGATAACAACAACGCAACGGCGCA
>JAZKEH010000663.1:0-2819 GCA_040387155.1 Pseudomonadota bacterium
TGACTCTGATTACACATACTTGAACGAACGTCTTGCTACACACTATGGAATAGAGGGTGTGTATGGCGGATACATGCGCAGAGTCGAACTGCCGAAAGATAGCCCGCGGCGCGGATTGCTCGGACACGGCAGCATATTGACCGCGACATCGGCACCGGACCGAACTTCGCCGGTAATCCGCGGGGCATGGATCGTGGAAAATCTTCTGGGTGCTCACGTACCAAGTCCACCGCCCGGCGTCGAGACCAATCTCGAAGCGCCTGCACCCGGTCAGAACGTGCAAGCTGATACGCTGCGCCAGAGACTCGAGACGCATCGTGCCGATCCGGCGTGTGCATCCTGCCACAAGATCATGGACCCGATCGGTTTTGCATTGGAGAACTTCGATTCGGTCGGACGCTGGCGCTCGCTCGACAATGGACTGCCGATCAATACGGTATCCGAAATGACCGACGGTACCTACGTCGATGGTCCCGCTACGCTGCGTGCCGCGCTGCTGGCGAGACCGGACGCATTCATGGCGTCGATCAGCGAGAGGTTGCTTACGTACGCACTCGGCCGCGAACTCGAACACTATGATGGGCCCACGGTGCGGCGTATCGTTGAACAGGCGAACCTTGAGGGGTTTACGCTGAGTGCGCTGGTGCAGGCGATTGTGACGAGCAGTCCTTTTCAGCAGCGCATGAAGCTGGAAGAAGTGGCTGCCACCACTGCGCAAGTGTCGCCCGCAGGCGAATAACAAAGTATCAAGCGCCTTGTTACTGGCGCGTAAGTTACGCAATGACAGGAAACTGAACAAAATAAAGCAGGAGCTGGATATGAACTATCTGACGAAGAAACATATTTCCCGCCGCCAACTACTTCGCGGCAGTGGTGTTGCACTGGCCTTGCCTCTTCTGGAGTCGATGGTGCCGGCCGGAACGGCGCGTGCGGCCGAGCTCGGCACGCCACAGTCGAGACTGGCTTGTATCTATATTCCTCACGGCGCGGTGCAAGCCAACTGGCTGCCGTCGACTGTTGGCAGCAACTTCGAGTTTAGTCCGACTCTCAAATCCCTCGAGCCGTTTCGCGCGCACGTCAACGTCGTGAGTGGCCTCGCATTGCCAACGGCGTATGTAGGCCCGCCCTCGGCCGGCGAACATCATAGCCGTTCTTCGCGTTGCTGGATTACTTGCGTAGCACCGGGCACGGGCCCATCGCCAACATCGATGGATCAGTTGGTTGCGGACCATATAGGCCAGGACACGCAGTTGCCGTCGCTGGAGCTCGCGCTGGAAGAACGTAACTCAATATCCTACCGGACGCCGACCACTCCGATGCCCACGCAGGTAAATCCGCGCGTAGTATTTGAACGGCTGTTCGGCGACGGCAGTTCTCCCGAAAAGGTTGCCGCGCGCAAGGCACAAACTGAGACCATCCTGGATGTCGTGCGGCAGGAGATCAATTCACTGCAGCGTACGCTGCCCTCCGGAGACCGGGTTCGCTTCGAGCAGTACCTCAATGATGTGCGCGAGGTGGAAAGACGGTTGAGCCTGGAGGCAAACTCTCTGCCTGCTGACCTTGACCTGCCCGATCGGCCAGCCGGAGTTCCGGACGACTTCGAAGAACATTCGCGGACCATGTTCGATCTTATCGCGCTATCGTGGCAGGCCGACGTGACGCGTGTGTCCACCTTGATGCTCGCGCAGGAGCTCAGCAACCGCGCATTTCCTGCAAGCGGTGTGAACGAGGGATTCCACAACTGTTCGCATCACATGGACATCGCAGAGAACATGGCGCGTCTTTCACGACTGCAGGAATACCATCTTCGCAACTCGCTGACCTACTTCGTCGAAAGGCTCAATGCCACCCCGGATGGAGACGGTACGCTGCTCGATCATTCGCTCGTGCTCTACGGCAGCGGCATGGGCAATTCGCAAGATCACAATCATAGCGAACTGCCGATCGTGCTTGTGGGCGGTGCGTCCGGCAGGATAACCGGCGGTAAACACACGCGTGTTGCCAGTGAAACTCCCATATCGAATCTTCTCGTGACGATCCTCGATAAAGTGGGAGTGCCTGTCGACCAGTTTGCCGACAGCAACGACATCGTGCATATCTGAGAATCAAGGAGACACTGTCGTGAACATCTTGAAGAGACTTCTCCTCCCCTCGCCGCGCAGACTATGCGGCACTCTGCTGATTGGTGTGCTCATACCGTTAGCAGCGCCGCTGAGTGCACAGCCTCTGGCTATACCTGTGCCGACGCCAACAGAGGTGAAAGGTTCGCCGTTAGCGGACGCAGCCAGGCACGGCGACCGCCAGACCGTGCAAGAGTTGTTGAAGCAAGGACAGGATGTCAACGGTTGGGACGCAGGCGGCACACCGGCTCTGCACTGGGCGGTTCATGTCAATGACCAGGAACTCGTCGACGTGCTGCTTGCTGCTGGTGCAGATGTAAACGGCGCAAACCGTTACGGACAAGCTCCGATCAATGTCGCCGTGCAGCAGCGCCATGGCGCCATGGTCCGGCGGCTGCTGGATGCGGGCGCAAACGCGGAACAGGCAGATGCGAGCGGTGAACCGCCGCTGGTGACAGCCACACGCCTTGGTGACTCAGCGATCGTTGAAATATTGCTCGCGCATGGCGCGCAGGTCGATGTCCGCGACCTGCACTATGGACAATCGCCTTTGATGCTTGCTGTGCGAGAAGAATATCCAGACCTGGTGCAACGCTTGCTTGCAGCCGGCGCCGATGTAAATGCGCAAAGCCTGGCCAGCGAGCTGCAGAAGAATGTAATGCCGAGTGAGGTGCCGGTAGGTACATCACAGGGAGTAGG
>JAZKEH010000664.1:0-2042 GCA_040387155.1 Pseudomonadota bacterium
CAGACTGCGCATCTGCCGTCTGGCTGAACAGCAACAACAGCACGCCCGACAGCCCGTACAACAATCGGCATGTCTGCTTCAACTGACGTAGGTGCAGGCGGTGCATGCGGTTACCCCGATGTGGTGACAAAACTGCCGGTGTTGCGACCGTCCATCTTGCCGGCGAAAAACTACCCAGCTTTGCAAACGATTGCAACTAGGCTAAATTTCACAAATCGCCGGAGACAATTGCATGAAAAAGTATTGCCGAATTGCGGGTGTAGTGGCATTGCTGGGATGGCATGCAGTGGCTTCAGCCCAGCAAAAAGCCGACGCTGTGTCAGGCATGGTCGAGCAACCGTGTCCGCCGCCGGTGCAAATGCCGGACTCTGCGCGCGAATTACTGACAGATCTCTTCATGCGCCCCCACCCATTGAACGCGACGGATTTTGCCAGCCTCAATGGCAACGACGATTTCCGGCAGTATCTCGCTGCCATCCAGCAGATGGGGAATCGCGATTGGCCCGCGCTCTGTCGTTTCCGTGCTGATAACGCCCGCCTGCAAACAGCCGACACCAGGCCCCAACTGGTGTTCATGGGCGACTCCATTACGGAAAACTGGCTGCTGGGTGATTCCGCCCTGTTCGATGACAACAACATCAATCGCGGTATCGGTGGCCAGACTACTCCACAGATGTTGCTGCGGTTCCGCGCTGACGTGGTAGCGCTGCAGCCGCGCTTTGTGCACATCCTCGCTGGCACCAATGATGTGGCAGGCAACACCGGCCCGACGACGGCCAGCGATTACCAGAACAACATAATGTCGATGGTGGAGCTGGCGAAAGCCAACAACATCGCGGTGCTGCTGGGCAACATCCCGCCCGCCGCGACTTTCAGCTGGCAACCCTCGATTGATCCGGTGCCACGTATACGCGAGCTCAATAGCTGGCTGCGCGAATACGCGGCCGAGCAGGATCTGGTGTACATCGATTACTACGCAGCGCTCGCTGGTTCCGCAGGTGAATTGCGCAGCGAACTCGGCAACGACGGTGTGCATCCAAACCGCGATGGCTACACCGTCATGAAGCACTTGCTGGAACAGGCGCTCGCCCGCAGCAAATAACAAGGAGAACTGCATGAAACTTTCAATCAACGAAAGGCTCTGTTGGGTTGCCGCATTGGCCGCACTATTGCCACTGAGTGCGCTGGCCGAGTTACGCGTGGGCGCCGCAAGAATCGATGTCACGCCCACGGCAGAGCAGTTGCCAGCGCTGTATCATGGCATCAATGACCCGGTCTACTCGCGCGCCATCGTGGTGGAGAACGACGGCATTCGCGCTGCCCTGGTTACGCTTGATGCCGGCGGCATCCCTACACCATTGTGGCAGGCCGTCAGTGCGCGGCTGGCAACTGAATTGTCCATCGCGCCAGGCCATCTGCTGCTCACGGCAACGCATACCCACAGCGTGCCGCGCCAACAGGCTCCCGATTTTGTCGACAAGGTTGTGCAGAGCGTCAGCATGGCAGCGAGCAAGCTGCAACCAGCACGCATGGCGTGGGGCAGCGGCCTGGCGTGGATCAACGTCAACCGCAACATGGTAGATCCGCAGACCGGCCGTTGGCGTGAAGGCCCCAACTACGAGGGTCCCTCGGACAAGACCGTCGCCGTGCTGGCATTTGAAACACCGGCAGGCGAGCCCATTGCCGTCTACTACAACTATGCAGTGCATGGCGTCATCGCCGGCCAGCTGGATGAAGTCAGTGGTGATATACCGGGCGCGACCTCGCGCTATATCGAGGAATCGCTCGGTGATGACGTAGTGGCCGTGTGGTCACTGGGTGCCGCCGGTGACCAGAATCCAATCTTCTTCCAGCAGACTTACGACCTCCGGAAAATCCGTATCGCCGACTACGCCAGTCGCGGCGAAGATATCAGCAACTCGATGCCGCCGGGCGGCACTGGGCTCGACCGCAATAATGCTGATGTCATGCGACTGATGAATCAGCAGCGCCAGATGCTGCTGAGCATGGGACAACTGCTGGGTGAGGAAGTGCTGCACGTC
>JAZKEH010000665.1:0-1432 GCA_040387155.1 Pseudomonadota bacterium
GTTATTTCGGGCGCGTTTTCGATAACAAGCAAATTGTCTGCTCCGATTTCCCGTTGAGAAAGTTCGAGATTCCGGTTCTGCTGAAACACGATGGTGAGCAATATCAACAGGAATGCGGCCATTGCGAATTGCACGCCTACCAGAAGGATTGAGAGCAGGCGCGAACCCGTGTGCACTGGTCCTGCCCGCACGCATGCCGCAGCCGGCACTCGCGACAACACGAATGCCGGATAGAAGCCTGCGGCGATCGTGACGCCTGCGCCAAGCAATAGAAAGGAGATCAGGCCCCATCCGGCGACACCGACGGACAGCAAAGAGCGTAGATCTATGCCAGTACTGTTTCTGATTACTGGCGTCAGCAAGTCCAGCAGCACGAGCGCGATGAGCAGCGCTGCTGCAGTCAATGTCGCGGCTTCCAGCAGATGTTGTACAACGATCTGCATAGGGCGCGCACCCACTGTCTTGCGAACCCCTACTTCCTTCGCGCGCAGTGCCGCTCTTGCAGTGGCGAGATTTGCGAAATTGATACAAGCAATCGCCAGTACAACCACGCCAAGCACAAGAAGAAGTACTGGCACCGACAACGCACTCTGTTGTGGAAACAGAGAGTCGCGCACGGCCATACTCAGCAGGTTGTCAACGGGTATGACATCGAAGCGGAAATGTACCCGCTGCCTTTGCGCCTCCGGAACATGCCGCATCACGAAGTCAGGCAGTTCGAGGCGCAAGTCATCCGCTGAAAAGGATCTATCCGTGGGCAGCAAAGCATAGGTCGTATTTCCCACTCCGAACCAGTCGGCAGGGAGTTGTGTGGTGTCGCGTCCTCCTGTCAGCATGCGAAACCTGGACTCGTAGACATCTCTCGATACTAGAAGGTCGAATCGCAGTGGAGCAGCGGCCGACGTGCCGATATGAGAGGGTTCGGGAATGCGGTCTATGACACCCGTGATCGTGACATCGATGCTCTCATACAGAGTGATCACCCTACCGACCGCAGGCGTATCGCCATAGAGATTCTGTGCAGTTTCCTTCGTAAGGATGACACTGCGCGGTGCGTCCAGGGCACTGCGGGAATCTCCCTCAATAAAGGGTAGATTGAAGATGTCGAGGAATCGCGCGTCTGCTGCAAAACTGCGCAGGCGCACCGCACGATCTGCCACTCGGATTGGCGTGGCCTCATTCAAGAGGCTGACACGAGCAACAGACTCGATTTGTGGAAAATCCGCTTCCAACAGCGGCCCGAGCTGGTGCGGAGTGAGCGGCAGCGCGACACCACTCGACTCGCTGCCGTCAGCAAGGGTCCATTCAGAGCTGATCACGACAGTACGACTGGCATTGTCGAAATGGCTCTCGGCATTGTTCCAGAACAGGATAATTCCCCCAGCCAGGATGAAGCAGGTCAGTCCGAGAGCCAGCGTGAATACACTCACTG
>JAZKEH010000665.1:1442-2314 GCA_040387155.1 Pseudomonadota bacterium
TGATTGAGCATCAGGCTCTCCAGACAATTGTGAGAATAGATTGGTGTCGCGATACAAGCGGACTATTGGGACATGGTTTTGCAGCAAGGACCAAGCCATTAAAATTAAATATTTAATTCCAACGGGTTACAGCTCTATTGAATTGGGTTCACGACCAAACTGTTTCAACTCGGTACAGGTGAGCGTTTCGAAATGGAACGGGCTGAAACTTTGGCTGCGGAAGCATGGGAGCAGCCGGGATATCGAACACTGAATGTAGGAGCGAGCCTGCTCACAGACAGACCGTGGGAGACATCGCCCCACCTTCTCACCGCAAGCGCCAATAAGGAATCTGGGCAGCCGCCTTTTGCGCTGCCCAACACGGCCAAAGCCATCAAGAGTTGGTCAAACAACTCCCCGCTCAGTGTCAGATTGCGCTGATGAGAAGCGAGACTGACTAGGAACCGAGAAGGTTGCCGGACACACAACCTATGGTGAACTGCTAAAGTCAGGTCTGTGTGGCGGGCAGTGCTGGGCAGGACCGTCTGCCGCCTGGATGGCGGCAGCCGAGCCCCCATGGATGGGTATACGGCGTGTCCTGCCCAGCACTGCCCGTTGCGCAGACCGGTGAGCGAAGTGCTAATTAGATCAGCACTTGCACCAGGACATAGAGTCCCACAAAGTCAGAACTTGCGCGTGTACTGGTTATTTATTCAGGCTAGAATACCGCGCCATGGACGTCTCACACCTGCTCGACTCACTCAATGAACCGCAACGCGAAGCTGTCGCTGCACCCGCCAACAACCTGCTTGTATTGGCTGGCGCTGGCAGTGGCAAGACGCGCGTGCTGGTGCACCGCATCGCCTGGCTGATGCAGATTGAGAACATTTCTC
>JAZKEH010000666.1:0-5005 GCA_040387155.1 Pseudomonadota bacterium
AGACTTGCATACATGTCTGCACCATTCGCGAAACGCGAAATGCCGGCTTCGTCAGTGGCGAGGGGCAATTGTGCTTGCAGCTCGTCGATGGCTTGTTGCCAGACCGGATACAGTTGCTGTTCAACAATTACAGTCGCCTGCGCCGCCATGTCCTTGCGTTGCACTTCCGTCATATCGCTGGCAGTCGCCGTTTTTTCGAACAGCGTCGTCACCAGTGGATTCTCAGCCGGCGTCTTGCTTATGAAGTCCTGCATCTGCTCCAGCGTGGCAGCGAGAATAAACGCGGGCGGCAATATGCCAAGCCCTGCCTGTCGATGGGCTTCTTCGACTGCTTCCAGCATGCGTTCATCCACCAACTGCAAACGCGCAAGGTAGTTGTCAGCGTGCTGCTTGTTGTCGAGCGGATGAATGACAGTCAATGCATTTACCAGTTCCACATTGGCGCCATCCATCTGCTGCAACGGATACATGCTGTTGAAATAGGTGGAGCCGTAATCGAGATACTGCTCCCACTCAATGACACGCTCGAGTTGCCACTGCATGACATTGGCAGCAACGCGCTGGTTCTCGCTGACTTCGTTGAGATTGATCGCTTGCAGTTCGGCGAGGCCGGATTTCGCGAGCGCGAGGGTCTCCTGCTTGAAGGCCAGCGTCTGCGGCGTCAGCTGTTGTTCGAGCGCATTCTGCTCGGCGCCGCTGAAGTAACCGGTGGACACCGCGAGGTTGGGGTCCAGCCGCACCCATTCGTCTGTGAAGCGCGCAAAGAAGGCATCCAGCGCCGCCGGCTGGGCCTGCAGGTCACTGACTACCGCCGCCAATGCGGCGACCGACACAACACGAATGAGGGTTTTCATAAATCTCTTCCAAAACTCGGGGAGGCCTGCCTGCGCAGGCCATTCAACACATCATCTCTTGTACATTCAAAGCACGGCCAGTGCAAAAATATTGCATGGACAGTGTAACAACACCACTCCTATACTCGAACTGCTTGAGCGGTCCACATGGATAGTAGTAATAACAAATAACGTCCGCCAAAAAACGCCTTACCGGCTGATCAGTTTGTTGCTGTCTGCTGCTACCCCCCGAAAGCCGCCAGGCTTTGGATGTGTTTTTCACGTCCTTAAAATCACACTAAAAACCGCACTTTGGTGGAAACATCAGTGCACAAAAGGGGGTTATACATGAAACGACTTCGTTCGTTTTCAGCAACAAAAACAACTCTGCTCGCATCTGCCATCTCTGCTGTACTCGCCAGTTATACGGTGCCAACCTTCGCGCAGGAAGAAGAGCTCGAAGAAATCACCGTAACCGGTTCGCGCATCGTACGCCGCGACCTCTCTGCTCCGAGTCCGGTAGTGACAGTAGGTTCCGAGAGCTTCCAAAAATCCTCAACGGGCGCCATCGAGTCCGTTCTCAACCAGTTACCGCAGTTCGTTCCTTCCTCAACGCAGTTCTCGTCCAGCATCCAGAACAGCGCCACCAGCACACCGGGTGCTGCCACCCTCAACCTGCGTGGCCTCGGCACCAACCGCAACCTGATCCTGATTGATGGTCGTCGCGCGCAGCCTTCCAACGCGGCACTTGTTGTCGACGTCAACACCATTCCTTCCGCAGCCATTGCCAACGTGGAAGTTATTACCGGTGGTGCATCCGCCGTATACGGTCCCGACGCCATGGCGGGTGTTGTCAACTTCATGCTGAAGAAAGACTTTGAAGGCATGGAAGTGGATTTCCAGACCGGCAGGACTTTTGAAGGCGATGCCGACGAAAACCGTTTCAGCACCTTGTTCGGCCTGAACTCGGCCGACGGTCGCGGCAACATCATGGTCGGCCTCGACTGGATGAAGCGTAGCCCGGCCTTCACGAAAGACCGCGACTTCTACATCGACGGCTGGTCCGATCCGGGCAACAACAGCGGCGGCTTCGTCATGGCACGTTCGTTTTTCCCGACTGCCGGCAACGGTCCATCCCAGGCTGCAGTCAACGCCCTGTTCCCGACACTGCCAGCCGGCACTGTCGGCGCCTCGTCCGAGATCCGCTTCAATGAAGACGGCACTCCCTTCGTCGACAAACAGGGCTATGGCTACAAAGGCCCACTCAACTGCTTCGACACCGAGGCGTGCGGCGTTTATGGCGGCATGACCAAGAAAGCCAACGGCGACCTGCAACAGTGGTTCACCGAAGGCTATGTAAGCACACCACTGGAACGTCACTCGCTGTTCCTGCGCAGCACCTATGAAATCGCCGATCACATCGAGGCCTATGCGCAAGCCAACTACAGCCGCGTCGAAGTGACGCAGCGTGGCGGCATCCCGCCGGCCATTACCGTATGGCAAGCCCCTTCGGTGCCACGCGATGGACGTCCACTGCCGGCCGCACTGAACTCGCTGCTGGATTCACGTCTGCGTCCCGCTGATCCCTGGGCGCTGTTCCAGGTGCTTGAGTACAACGGCCCTATCGAGCCGGTGAACACCAATGACGTGTGGCAGTTTTTGGTCGGCTTGAAGGGCGACCTGATGGATGGTGACTGGACCTGGGATGCCTATGCGTCGCGCGGTGATACCCGCATCGTCGCCGAGAACTATCGCAATCCGTCGCTGCAGCGCTATCAGGACATGGTCTATGCCCCGAACTTCGGCAAAGGCATTGTGACTCGCGCTGATGGCGGCCGTGGCTATTCCATGACCTGTACTACCGGCTTGCCGGTGTTCCAGGATTTCGAACCGTCGGCCAACTGTCTCGACAGCATCGACACCCGCATGATCAACCGCAGTGTGCTGACGCAGGAAATTCTTGAAGCCAACTTGCAAGGCGGCTTGTTTGCCCTGCCCGCTGGCGAAGTCCGTTTCGCAGCTGGTGCTGCGTACCGTGGCAACACCTTCAGCTTCCAGCCGGGCAACCCGGTGGGCCAGCTGCGTGACAACCCGATCGGCGTATTTGCATCAGCAGGCACCGCCGGCAAGATCAACGTCCGCGAATACTACGGCGAGTTGCTGGTACCAGTGGTCGGCGATACCGACATCCCGTTGATCCATGACATCGATCTGGAACTTGGCTATCGCTATTCCGACTTCAGCACCGCCGGCGGCCAGGATACCTACAAGGCGCTGTTCACGTGGGATCTGTCTGAGCAAGTGACAGTGCGTGGTGGCTATCAGTTCGCAACGCGCGCACCGAACATTGCCGAACTGTTCACCGCACCAACACAGGAAGTAGTGCCGTTCCCGAACCAGGATCCCTGCTCGGTAACGACACTGTCGGCCTGGGGCAACGTGCCCGGCAACCCGAACCGCGCGAAGGTCATCAATCTCTGCCGCGCGATCATCGGCAACAGCACGTCGCAGTTCGACACGCAGACATTCTCCATCAGGAACATCAACGGTCCTGAAGGTTTCCACCGCCAGAACCCGCCCTTCTTCCCGCTGGAAATTGCCCTGCGCAAAGGCAATCCCGACGTAGCACCGGAACAGGGTGAAACCTTCACGCTCGGTGCTGTTATCAGCGAACCCTTTGGCTGGGAAAGCATCAGCGCCACGATTGACGCGTACCGCATCGAAATCTCCGACGCGATTTCGCCATTGAACGTAGCGACGGTGTACGAAGGCTGCTTCAACTCCAACGGCGCCAGCAACCCGACCTACGACATCAACAACTCGTGGTGCAAGATGATCCGCCGCAACCCGATTACCGGTGACCGTGAAGAAGTGGATACACCCTTCTTCAACCTCGGCACGCTGGAAACGCAGGGTATCGATCTGACACTCAACTGGTCGCAGGACGTCGGACCAGGTGTGGCCAGCATCAACTCCACGTTGAACTATCTCGACAACTTTGAATACCAGTTGGCACCGGGCGCAGCGATTGCTGATGCGACCGGCACGCTGGATCAAGGCGGTCTGTTCGAGTTCATCAGCTTCACCCGCTTCGGCTATTCATTGGGGGACCTGAACCTCGGCATCAACTGGCGCCACATGAGCAGTATCGATTCGGCAGCGAAAGCGACTGTGCCCACTACGACCATTCAAGGCCCTGGCTCGTACGACATGTTCAGCTTCAACTCCAGCTACAACTGGGACAAGTACACCTTCCGCTTCGGCATCGACAACCTGCTTGATGAAGATCCAGAGCTGACCCAGAGCAACCCGCGTGGTGGCGATACTGACAGTGATGTGACGAACCCCGGCTTGTATGACCTGTTGGGACGTCGTTGGTATGTGGGGGTTCAGGCGAGCTTCTGATCTCATTTGCAAATGCAGTACTGCTAAACAAAAAAGCCGGCGAAAGCCGGCTTTTTTGTGTCTGTTGTATCTGAACTAGATAAGACGAATCATCCCGATATTGACGCTCAGCGTACGCGCATCACCACCGGGCGGATTCCATACCGGCGAGGCATGAATCTCTACCTGATACTCACTCGCGTCCGGCAGATCGGCTTCCAGCACGAACGCGCCGTTGCGATCGAGCTGCCAGGATTGCAGCGGCTTGCCGTTCACGACGGCGCGTATTTCGCCGGGGATGGCGTCGGACGGGGCATAGCCGCGTATACGCAAGCGAGCAGGACCCGGCCTTACGCGACGCAACACTGCACCGGCGCGTGCGCCCATCCAGCGGTACATGTTGCCGTGGATACCTTCTAGATCGAACCAGCCACTCACCAGCTT
Source organism: Pseudomonadota bacterium (assembly GCA_040387155.1). Lineage (GTDB taxonomy): Bacteria > Pseudomonadota > Gammaproteobacteria > Pseudomonadales > Pseudohongiellaceae > CAILUG01. The sequence goes on from JAZKEH010000666.1 coordinate 4,662, forward strand.
CTTCTCATGACCCTCAATGGAGAAATCGATGATGTCTTCGCGGTCGCCCGGATAAAGTTCGGCGCGTTCCGCAGAACCGATAAGGTTGTAGACCTCGCTCTCGAACGGAGCCTGATAGCTGCAACTCTTGCAACGCAGCGTCTCGTCAGCACCGCGCGCCAACGCAGCATGACAATCAGGACACCGCAGCAGCTGTTCAAAATCGGAGCGCCATGCGGCGGGCGATGGCGAGCCCGCTTTCCTGCACACGGCCGACAAGGTGCCACCAAGCCACTGTGCTGCGCGTTGGTGGGAGAAGGCCAACGACTTCGCCAGCTTCTCGCCCCAGCCGCGCTCCGGCACGA
>JAZKEH010000667.1:0-1919 GCA_040387155.1 Pseudomonadota bacterium
CGGCATTATCAAACTGATCCTGGATCGGCTGATCTCGCTGGGCATCATTCTCAGCCTTGGCTTCATCATGATCGCGTCGCTGGTCATCGACTCCAGCATCGTCTTGCTGCAGAACTGGCTGGTTAACCGTTTTCCCGACATTGCCGTGTTCTTCATCGGCATCTTGCAATATGTGCTGCTGGCGTTGCTCGGCACCATTGAAATCTACGCGCTGCTCAACTTCTTGCCGGACGTGCATCTGCCGCGTCGCTACAAGGTGCGCGGCTGCGCGTTCATTGCGCTGCTGCTGATCTTCGGCAAGTCGACCATCAGCTGGTACATCGGCAACAGCCGCATCGGTGAACTCGGTGGCGCTTCTGCCTCGGTACTGGTGCTGATGCTGTGGATCTATTACTCGTCGATGATCGTGTTCTTCGGTACTGAGCTGATCAAGAGCATGGGCGTGCTGGACAACGTGGTGTTGCAGCCCAAACGCTATGCGGTGCGAGTGAAGTCCGTGCAACTGCAGGATGAGCCGGTGATTCCACCGGCGGCCACCGCCGCAGAAGGTGAGCAGGCCGACAAGGAAGCTGAGCAGGCCGTTGAAATAGCCGCAGAGAAGGCCGCCTGCGACAGGAAGGAGGGTGTGGAACCTGAGTTGCCAGCGCGGCCGGACAATTCTCCGGTCAACACGGCCGTGGATCCCAATGCCACGCCAGCAGCGGGCTGCACTACCGAAAAGGATGCAATGACGAAGGCTGTTGCGGAAAGTGAGGCGGCGGTTGCTGAAGCGAAAGTTCCTGAAGAAAAGCCGGAAGCGGCAGCTGATCCCTCAGCCCGCCCGCTTCCGCCAGGCGCTGTCAGCCGCTAAGGCGGGCGCCGCCGTCGGGATGCAGTGTCTGTCCCGTCATGTACGAACTGTCGCGTGAGGCGAGAAACACAAAGCAGGTCGCCACTTCCCACGGCTGTCCCGGTCTTTGCATCAGCACATTCTTGCCGAAGTCCTGTAACTGCTTGCCTTTGAACGAGGCGGGGATCAGCGGCGTCCAGATGGGGCCTGGTGCCACGCAGTTGACGGTGATGTCGCGCTTGGCCGCAATGGGCGCCGTGGAGCGCGTCAGGGCTTCAATGGCACCCTTGGTGGACGCGTAGTCCACCAGATGGCTGCTGCCACGATGCGCCGTCACTGACGACGTATTGATGATACGGCCACCCGGGCCCATCTTCGGCAGCGCTGCGCGCATCATGTAGAAGTAGCCAAAGTAGTTGGTGCGAAACGTGGCGTTCACCTGTTCATCACTGATCTGTTCCAGCTCTTCTGCGGTGTGCTGTTCGGCGGCATTGTTCACAAGAATGTCGAGATGGCCGAACTGCGCGATAACGCCGTCGACGACGCCCTTGCAGAATTTGGAGTCGCCCACGTCCCCGGGCGCCAGCAGACATTTGCGACCTTCCTTTTCGACGAGGTTGCGCGTGTCTACCGCATCCTGGTCTTCACTGAGATAGACGATGCAGACATCGGCGCCTTCGCGGGCAAAGTGGACGGCAGTGGCGCGGCCAATGCCGGAATCACCGCCGGTGATCAAGGCGACCTTGCCCTTGAGTTTGTCGCTGCCCTTGTAGTCATCGAGGATGAACACGGGCTTGTTGTCCATGTCCTTCTCAATGCCGGGCTGCGACTGTTCGTGCTCAACCGCCTTCAGGCGTGGCTTGGCGTGTTTCGCTGCGGTCATCAGTGTGCCTCCGGTGGAGTTTGTTGAGGGGGGATGCAGGGTTTTGCAAACGATGTGCCAAAGACAGTTTTGGCGGAGCACTGCTGCGGCCCTGTATTCACAAGAGTCATGCGTCCGTCAGGGCGCGGTTATCGGCTCGCGACAGACTGGAAACCTGTAGCTTTTACCTGCCGTCCTGAAGAAATTGCAGTGGCATTTTGGCTCTAC
>JAZKEH010000668.1:0-2873 GCA_040387155.1 Pseudomonadota bacterium
GGCGTGCAACATGGCGCAGGCTAATGGTTCTTTCGCTGACCGTTCCGGCGCTGGGGTTCATGTGCTACCTGGCAGCCCAGTATTGGAACGAAGCATGGGCATGGATTGCCAATGCGCACCCGCTCCTGATTCTTGTCTCTCTGGCGGCCCTGTTGACCTCTTCCTATGGTTCGGCACTGATTTTCGTGGCGTCTATTCAAGGGGGTGCCGCTTCACCGGCGCGCGACTCCCGGCGCAAACTGATTGCTTCGTTTCTCCTGTCGCAGATCGGCAAATATGTTCCTGGAAGAATCTGGGGCGTCGTTTTGCAGAAGGCACTGCTGAGTGCCGATTTGCCGATACATTCCGTCATTTTGACCAATCTCGAGCTGGCCGCACTCTCCCTCGCGCTGACAGGCGGTTCGGCAGTTGCGTTCATGGCGTGGTTTTTCCTGGGCATCGCTTGGGGCTGTGTTGCCTTTGTCATCGTGGGCATCGCCTTGTATCTCGTACTTGCACTCAAGCTGCCTGGGCGAGCCAGCGTTCTACTGCATCGGCTACTGCCTGGCCCGAGTCGTCTGCCGGCAGGAGCGCTGCAGGAAAAACCCGATTACACTCCATCTCTCGTTGGCTTGGTTTTGTACGGAGTTGGGTACTGCACGGGCTGGTTGTGTCTCATGCTCGCCGGGGACTCTGCGAATCTGGATGAGAGCTTGCGCCTGACTGCCTTGCTGTCCCTGTCCTATGTCATCGGCGTGATCAGCCTGCTTCCGGCCGGCGTGGGTTCGCGCGAAGTGGCGCTGCTGGTCATCGGAGAATGGTTTGGGCTCGAAACCTCGTCTTTGGCTTCGGTTGCCATTGTCACCAGGCTGGCGCTACTGGTGGTGGAGTTTGCCGCCGCTCTGCTGGGGGCAGCCATGCTGCCATTCAGGAGGCGGCACAGGGGATATTCATGACTGGATTGCGTCACGGCTTCTTTCTACTGGCTGAAATTGCGTTGCGTCTGTGCGTTGTTCCGACCTTGCGTGCACGCTTGCTTGAATTGCTGGGGGCAACTGTAGGTCGCAACGTGCGTGTTTATGAGTGCCGCTTCATGAACCTTGCGGCTGGCTTTCGCAATCTGTCGCTGGGAAATGACGTACACATTGGCACGGGATGCCTGCTTGATCTGCAAGGTCCCGTTTGCATCGGCACGGGTTCTACCCTGTCGCCTCGCGTGATGCTTATTAGTCACAGCGATCCCGGTTCCGCGCATGGTTCACTACTAGCCGTGAGGTATCCCCCGGAATCGAGTGGGGTGAGTATCGGCGAGCAATGCTGGATTGGCGCTGGGGCGACGCTACTTTCAGGTTCGTTTGTTGCCGATCATACAGTCGTAGGTGCCATGGCGCTTGTGCGAGGCCGACTCGAACCGAACTCGTTGTACGGAGGAGTTCCCGCCAAACGAATAAAGAATTTATCGACGACTTGAAGAAATTCTAGTGACAGTGATGCCGAGGGTTACTCGCCGGCGCGCAGTATAGCGATCACGCTGGCAACTACGTCCTCCACGTCTCCGTCGGTCAGCCCCGCCGAAATAGGCAGGCTCAGAGCGTGACGCCCATAGCGCATAGCATTCGGATAATTCGCCGGCAACCAGCCGAAAGTCCTTTGATAGAAGGGGTGCTCCGGGATCGCGAGATAGTGAACGCCGACGCCGATTTTCCGTTCCGTCATCTGTTGCAGGAAGCTGTCGCGGGACAGCTTGCTGTCTTCCCGCAATTCGATCGCGTACAAGTGATAGGCGTGCCGCGTATCGGCGGGGGCTTCGGTAGGCAGGGTTAGCGGAAGATCGCGGAAGGCCTGCTGGTAGCGCTGCCAGATTTCGCGGCGGCGCAGCCAGTTCTTTTCCAGCCGCGCCAGTTGATGGATGCCGATGGCAGCCTGCAGGTCCATCATGTTGTACTTGAAGCCGCACTCCTCCACGAAGTAATGCTTGTAGCCCTTGTCACTGAAACGCTGCCAGGCATCGGCGGAAAGGCCGTGCAGCGCGAGGCGCTTGATTCTCGCGGCCGATTCCTTGTCCCGGGCGAGAACCATGCCGCCCTCGCCCGTCACCATGTTCTTGGTGACGTAGAAGCTGAAGCAGCCGAAATCGCCGATGGTTCCCGCCTTGCGGCCCTTGTATTCGGTTTCGATCGCATGCGCGCAGTCTTCCACCACCTTGAGGCCGCTGGTGTTTGCGATGGACATGATCGTGTCCATGTCGCAGGGAAGCCCCGCGATGTGCACCGGCAGAATGGCGCGGGTGCGCGGCGTGATGGCGGCTTCGATGGCATCCACCGCTATGTTGCGCGTACGCGGATCGATGTCGACGAGCACCGGTGTGGCACCCGCGTGAATGATGGCGTTGACGCTGGCACAAAAAGTCATCGCGGTGGTGATCACTTCATCGCCCGGGCCAATGCCGGCGGCGAGCATGGCCAGGTGCAGCGCAGCCGTACAGGAATTGACGGCGGCCATCTGCTGCTGCTCTACCTGCTTGTAGGCGGCGAAGTCCTTCTCGAGCCGGGCCACGCGCGGGCCAGTGCCGAGCCAGCGGGAACGCAGGACGGAGACGACTTCCTCGATCTCCGCCTCTTCTATCTGGGGTGAGCCGAAGACGAGAAATTTCTCGCGTGGCGCTCGCTTATCGTCTGCCAAGGTATTTCATCCATAGTGTGAGGGAGGCGCGCGAAGAATAACCGCCTGCTCGCGCCGTGTCGATGTCGATGTCGATGAACGCCGCTTCCGCGATGCAGATCACGGAAGCGGAAGGAAGCCTGTGAAAATCCCGCGGACTTTGAAACAATGGCCTAGTGTCCTAGCCTGACAGACTTCGACAAGTACGAGACCCGATCATCCAGGAACTTCCG
>JAZKEH010000668.1:2973-4248 GCA_040387155.1 Pseudomonadota bacterium
GATGCTTCCGTCGACGTGGTCGTCTGCAACCAGGTATACGAGCACGTAAGTGATCCGCAGCAACTCATTCGCGAAATTTTCCGCATACTCAAGCCAGGGGGACGTTGTTATTTCGCGGGCCCTAACCTGATCTTTCCCATAGAGCCACACGTTTTCTGGCCCTTCGTTCACTGGCTGCCCCGCGGCTTCGCGGTGAAGCTGATGCGTGTCTGCGGTTCCAGCGGCGTTCTCGATGCGAACTCGACGCACTACTGGCGGCTGCGGCGCTGGCTCGGCGCTTTCCACATTCGCAACAGCGTGCCTTATATTCTTCGCAATCCCGTACTCTATGGCCGCAGCGGCGCGTTATGGCGCATGCTCGGGCACATGCCCGAATGGATGCTGGATCGTGCGACGTGGCTCTCGCCCGGCTTCGTGTTCATGCTCAGAAAGCCGGACTGACATGCCATATTGTTTAGGACACGATGGCCTTGCACCGGCACATACCGATAAATACCGCAACGCAGCTTCTTGAGACAAAACGCATTCGCCCGCCGCCTGCTGGCCCCCCCTGGCCCGCACACCACTTCATCCGCAGTAGTTCGTCTACAGCGGCCCGCGGCAGTCGATGGAACGCGCGGGGAAGCAGGCGCGAGGCCTCGTGCTGGACATCGGCGCCGGCGAGCAAGCTATACAGCATTACCTTTCCCCCAGCTGCGAATACCTCAGCCTCGACGATCAGGATGAGACTGTCACAATTCCGGAAACCTTGTATGAATCGCGCTTCGGCGTGTTGCGTACCACACTTGGGTCCGCGTTGGCGCGGTTTTTCAACTCAATATCCGGAAAGCCATGCGGTACGGTTACATTCGACTCACGCCCTACCCCACACCTCTTCCGCGAGCTCCACCACCAACCTGAGTTTGGCCGCCTGTTGTTCGAACGTCAGGTCATTACCTTCATGCGTACTGGCAAAGCCACACTGCGGGCTTAGGCAGCATTGCTCGAGCGGAATGTATTTGGTTGCCTCTTCAATACGCTTCTTGATGGCGTCTTTGCTTTCAAGCTCAGGGAGCTTCGAGGAGATCAGACCAAGCACCACACTTTTACCCTTTGGTACGAAACGCAGCGGACTGAAGTCACCTGAGCGTGCATCATCGTATTCCAGGAAAAACGTATCGACATCAGTATTGTTGAACATCATGTCGGCCACGGCCTCGTATCCACCTTCGGCTGCCCATGCGCTGCGATGGTTACCGCGGCAGAGGTGAGTGCCGATTACCATGTCGTCAGGAA
>JAZKEH010000669.1:0-5978 GCA_040387155.1 Pseudomonadota bacterium
GGCCGCCCAGTCCGTATTTGCCAAGCAGGCAGCCGACGCCCGCACCCTGGTTCAGGCTGGCGAGTACGTGCGCTTCTGGCGTGAAGAACTGGACAAAGCTGAGCAGCAGGCCCGGCAGACAGCTGAGGCAGCCGAGGCGGCCAGCCAGAAGATCAGCAACGCATTCAAGACCCTGGGCACGCGCAGCGCTGAGGAACTGCGCGCCGAGATCGTCAAGGTCCGCCAGGCCATGGATACGGTGCGCGCCACAGCCGTCACCACCGGTGATTCATTGAAGGGTGCGTTCGCGGCCGGCGAGGCAAAGATCAAGGCCCTGGAGTTGGAAATCCGCCAGGTGTCCGGCACGCTGACGACGGCTGACAAAGCTGCAGCCCTGTTCGCCAACTCTCTGGGCCAGATCGCAGCTGGCAACTTGATCGCCGACGGTGTCGGCTTCCTCGTCAACAAGGTCAAGGAGCTGGCCCAGGCCTTCCTTGAGGCGGTGGTGCAGGGCGATCAGATGCGTCGCGGCCTGACCGCGGTCTACGGTGACGCGCGTATCGCCGCTCAGCAAATCGACTTCTTGCGCAAGAGCAGCAGTGAGTCGGGCGTGGCCTTCGGGGCGCTCAGCCAAGAGTTTGTGAAGTTCAGCGCCGCCATGAAGTCGGCCAACATTCCACTGGCCGAGTCGAACGCACTGTTCAAGGCAGTCACCGCAGCGTCCGCATCGCTGGGCCTTGGTTCGGAAGCCACGGCCGGCGCGCTGAATGCCCTCGGTCAAATGGCGTCAAAAGGGGTGGTCAGCCTTGAAGAATTGCGGGCTCAGCTCGGGGATAGATTGCCTGGCGCGCTGGGGCTCGCGGCCAAGGGCCTGGGCATCACAGAAGCCCAGTTAATCAAGCTGGTGGAGAGCGGCCAACTGGCCACGCGCGACTTCATCGTTCCGTTCACCGCTGCGCTTACGACCATGCGCGGCGAGGTCGACGGCATCGTCCCGTCCTACGACCGATTCAAAGGCTTGCTGACTGAAACAGCCCAAGGCGCCGGCGACTCGGGCTGGGCACAGGTCCTGAACCTGGCCATCAAGGTGCTGGGCGGCACGGTGGGCGTGTTTGCCATCGGTCTGTCGGCATTGAGCGAAGCCCTGTTCATCGTGGTCAAAGGTGTGGCAGCACTGGCCGTGGCCTTCACATCCCCCAGGGCCGCACTGGAGCTGATGACTGAGGCCGTGGAAGAAGCCCGGGTCCGGCTCACCGGTCAAGCCGAGGCCCTGAACAACCTGATCGAGCCCACACAGGCTGTGACAGCTGCCACAACGCAGCAGGCCGCTGCGATGACGGCGACAACGGCCGCCGTGGTCCGCTCCATCAATGCGAACACCAGCCTGGATACCGTACAGAAGCTGCTGGCACTGAGCACTGCACTGGCCGGCGATGCGACGCTCAGCGCTGCGGCAAAGATCGTGCAGTACAACGTCGCGTCGGCAGAGTTGCTGGCAGCCCAGGCAGCGCTGACCGTGGCGTTGGAAAAGTCTGCCAAAGCTGCTAAGCAGCAGGGTGACACGCTGATTGAGTTGGCCCGGCTGACCGGTAACGCCGTCGAGATTCAGAACGCCAGCGCCATGGCTGCCCAGCTGCACGCTGCAGCCCTGGATCGGGTGACAGCCAGCCAAGCGGCTGAGACAGCCATGCTGATCGCCCAGAAGGCTGAACTGGTCGACAGCGCGGCGAAGCGCGGGCTGACCACTGAGCAGATCAAGGTGCAGATCGACGCACTTGACAAGCTGATCGTCAAGAGCCAGGCTGAGACAGAGCAGGCGAAGCAAGCCAGCGCAGCTGCAGCCGCGGCCCTGTTCGAGCGCAAGCTGGCAATCGAAGTCCTGAAGGACCACAGCGCGCAGATCGATGTGTTGCGCAAAGCGGTCGAGGTAGCCACCTTGACACTGAAGCAGTATGAGATTCAGGCGGCCCAAGGCAAGCGCACAGATGAGGAAGTGCTGAAGGCTCGCCGTGCATTGACGGAGGCCACAGTGCTGTACCGCGACGCACTTAACGATGCCATCGCAAAAACCAAGCTGGACACAGATGTCAAGTCGGCAAACCTGCAACTCAGCATCGCCCAGGTCGCAGCCAGCGGCAAGCACTATGAAGCCCTGGCGCGCGAGGCTCGCGCCCTGGGCGACAGCTCCTTGGCCCAGTATTACGACATTGAGGCCAAGAAGGCAGCCATAAAGGTTCTGCAGCTGAAGCTGGAGATGGACCGTTTGCAGAACGCCGCGTCCCTGATCGAGATCGAGATGAAGCGCAAGCTGGTGGACACATCGACGGAAGAGGGGCGGGCGAAGCTGAAATTGCTGGACATCGAACTGGCCATGGTCAAGATCAAGCAGGCCCAGTCCGAGTCGATCAAGGATGAGATTCGCGCCATTGAGGCCGAGATCACTACGTTGCGCGTGGGCACCAATGCACGCCGGGACAACACCCAGGCGTCGCGTGACAACGCATCGGCCCGAAACGCCAACACAGGCGCCATCGACGCTGAGACATCGGCCCTGGAGCGCCAGAACGCGGCCATCGAGCGTAACAACGCAGCCCTGGAAAAGGCGATCGATCTGGAGAATAAACGTCAGAAGCGTGACAAGGATGGCTTCAGCACAGGCAGCGACGGGCAGAAGATCGTGGCCGGTAGCGACCTGGGCACGGCTACGGGCATCTTCAAGTTCCTGCAGGAGGCCGGTGTCAAGGATGAGGCCCAGGCCAAGTCGATCACACGCCAGTTCCTCGACACCCAGGGCAACGTGCCGTACTTCAACAACCCTGGCCAGATTCAATACGGTGGTGACACGCTGAGTATGGCGCTACTGAAGGCTGCCGAGAAGATCACTTTCGGCGCAGGTGGTGGGGGAACGTCTAACGGCTTTGGCGGCGGTGGAGAGCGCGGCCAAAACAATGGCCCCTCGCTAGGTGGGGGTGGCGGGGGTGGCTCAGGTTTCGGCGGTGGCGGTGGCGGTGGCCAGCAACAGTCGAACAACAGTCCTTCGCCTGCACAGACCCCACGCGAAGCTACGAATCTGACCATCAACCTTGCGGCTGGCGTGAACACGTCAAGCAGAGGCGAAGTAGAGAAATTGGCGCGGGCGATCATGCCCGCAATCGAAGGCCTTCAGCGCCGGGGTGCGTCCTCGGGCTCATAACGCACAGAAAACTGAATATGACCTCACACACCCGCACTCGCATCGTTGGCAATAAGTACAACTGCATCTTGGCTGCTGCCATTGAGGCATCCACTCAGCGTGCGTCGTCTCAGTTGTACATGCTGTCCCAGCAACGCACGGGCAATGGGCGCATGGTGCTGACAGGCCCCTACGCAGGTGCGGAAGACAGTGTGATCGACGTTGAAGTTTTGGGTGGCAGCGGTGGCGCACTGCAGGCCTCGTCGATCATCGTAAACGGGGTAGGCAACGGCACGCTTGACGTGCAGTCGATAGATGTGGGTGCTGCGCCGCAAACCTTGTCGTTTACGTTGCTGAATTCGGGCACTAGTCCGAAGCCAGCACTACTGGATTTTTTCGGTGTGCAGCTTGCTGCCAAAGCGGAAGGTGTTGATGGCAACTCTGTCGAGCTGTCAGTCACACGCGATCTGACATTCACGAATCTACCATTTGCGACCCTGGAAAAGCTGACGGCCGGGTCCAACGTGTTCGACGGCCCCCAATACGACTGGGGTCAACCTGCGGCGACCAGCGTCGACGTGCCCGACGCAGCTTTGCGAATTGCCTTTTCAGGTAGCCCCACAGTTCACCGCACCTGGAAGAAATGGGACAGCGGACGTTTCCTCTATTACGTTGACCCACCACTGCCTTACGAAGTCCTGGAGAACTCTCGCATCCAAGAGGTGACGGGTGACTACACGATTGTGGTAGACGACGGAGTCGTGACAGAGGAATACACGGCGGTCACGATCTATGACTTTCTGGCTGAGGTGCAGGCCCGCAGCACGTTGATTCAGGTGCTTGGTGTGGTTGCTGAAGATCACGCACCCGGTGGCCAGTCCGTCACAGACATCCCCCTGCGCACTGACGCACACGCTTTACCTGTCATCGCAACACCGGTGAAGCCCAACGCGACTTTGCGAGTGGGCAATGTCGACCCTGCGGCTGACACACAGAACATCACAGTCACATGTCTGGGACGTACAGGTACGGGCGGTGTCGACACCTGGTCTGTTTCTGGGGGTGTCGTTGGTGCACTGCCTGCCGCCACTACAGGTGTTCTATATACGGAGGGTCCGGTTGAATTCACTATCGAGCAACCACCCTTGGCCTTGGCGTTGGAGGCCAACATCACAGGGAGATTCTTCCCCACGACACGTGGTGACGGAGAGGGTCTGCCCGCTATCTGTTTCAAACCATTGCTGCTTGGAATAGCAGCTGTCAACAAGGAGGTGACTTTTGAGTATCGCCAACGACCGCCCGACGAATGCAGTTGCAGCAACGCCGCGGCACTTAATGTCTCTATGCAATGCTTGGGCCTTGCGGCCGACGGGGGGACAGACATGGATGTCGACTACCAGACCCGATTGATTGACCTTTACGAGTGGCACGCCACTTTCGTCGCCAGCAATATCGCGCTGGCCGGTTTGAACCAAGTGGACGTTGACTTGGCAGCAAGCTGCACGTCTGTCCTGGCCGAAGCGCTAGCTGAAATCTACAACGTGCCGGCTGCGGCTACCGCGTGGGATACAGTGTTTACTGAACTGGTTGCTGAACTGGAACCATTCCTGGACATGCCCGCGGCTTCGGTCGCTCCAGGTACAGCTGGGACTCTGCCCGCAGGCGAATCTATTGGCAGTTTCCGCTACGGTGACGGGCTATCAGCCAACTTGAGCGGTGGAACCATGGACGCCTATGATGGCGAGGGGTCAAGCGTCGGAGGCGCATCGGCTCCGTTGCCAATCGCCTTTGCAACAATGGTGTCGTACTTTCCCCAAAAGTACGCAGCCAAGATGAACTGGGTACGCACGATTGCGGGCATAGCCCCAAAAGCTAGCGCCAGCAGCGCAGGGGGAACCTGCTGGCGCGATTACGGTGGCAGCCATTGGTGGGAAGACACCGACGGCTTCTATCTCCCAGTTTTTACCAACAAACCTTATGTCAGTGCTCGCCGGATACAGGACGGCAGCATTGCCAGCTCACAAGAGTTTGGATTTGGTCTTGTGACGGAGTGTGGTCATCGCTTGAAAGAGGGTGACCGCATAACGATCAGAATTTACGGCACCAACAGCCAGGCAACTTGGTCTACCGGTGACCGTTTCGTCATCCCACTGATTGGGGCAGGTAGTGCCCCGCTGACAGGTGGTGAAGACGGCGACCCAACACAGACCTGGACCGTGCGCAGCACAGTCCTTGGATCATTGGCCGACTACCCGTTCTTGCCCAGTGCGCCGACCCCTTGGGCGCACGCGCCTGCGACAGTATTGCTGGAGCCTGGAGGTATCCCCTTCGAGGTGGGCGACACTCTGTCCTTCAACGTGGAAGGCGGCGAGTTGCGGTGGCGCAGAGATGGTGGGTCCTGGAACACGGAAGACCTCTACAGCGCAACACCCCTGGACCTGGGCGACGGCTTATCGCTTGACGCACAAGCTGGTGCAGCACCGTCGTTCCTGGCCGCCGATACCTGGCAGTTCTCGGCCATTGCAGCCTACGGGACGCAGCGCATGCGCCAGCCGCGCATCGGTCAAGGGTTCGCATGGGACGGCGCTGCTGTCACCGTCGACATTGACCTGCTGTCTGCACAGCCGCTGGAAGCCGTCCTGATGGCGATGCACAACATCCCCTTGACCGCGACCGTTACCGTCGGCGGAGGCCTCGTGGACGCCACCGAGTGGACACTGACTGCGGAGGTGCGCAAAGGCATCATCCTGGCCGTGCTGCCCCATGTTGCAGGTGACCCGCTGACTGAGGCGCGGTATCTTCAAGTCACGATCACCGGTGCCGGTTC
>JAZKEH010000670.1:0-1617 GCA_040387155.1 Pseudomonadota bacterium
AGCAGGTCTGTGATTGCCTGCACATCTGTATTGAACACGCCGTCCGTGAGCAACAAGATATGTGCATTTGGCAACGCACTGTTGGCGAGCAGGTCCATCGCCAGGGTAATGCCAGAGAGTGGTTTGCTGCCGAGCACTGGCATGATGTTGGGTTGCAGCGAAGGTACGAGGTTGTTGATGGTTTCGACATCGTCGGTCATTGGCGTAACGGCATGTGCGTCGCCCGCATACACCACAAGACCGGTCTGGCCTTCGGCACGCCGGTATTCAAGAATGTCGATGATCTTGCGCTGTGCGCGTGTTGCGCGATTGGGGCTGACGTCATCCGCATACATCGACATCGAAAGATCCAGTACGATGACCACGGCATCCTGCTTTTCCTGAACCGGAACGGGATTCTGCTCCCACACTGGTCCAGCCATCGCCACAATGCCGAGCGTCCACAACAAAAGCAGGCCATATAGCGGATAACTCTGCTGGGGTGTACTGTTTTTGTCGAGCAGATAGGGCAAGAGCCGCGCATCGATCGCCAGTTGCCAGCTGCTTTGCGAACTCTGCAAAAAGCGCAACAACAGGACAAGCAATACGGCAGGAATGATGCCGAGCAGAAACAGCGGCCGTAAAAAGTGGAAGTTCTCGATGAAGGTTACAGGTAAAAAGTTCATTTGAGATTTCCACCTTCTGGCAGCAGCTCGCCCTGGCTTTGATCTTTGGTGCGCGCCTGCAGATACAGCTGGCTCCACGGAATTTTGCACAGGGCGATCAGGAAACTTAGCGCAAGCGCTCCACCTAGCGGCCAGAAAAACAACGTCAGCGTCGGGCGAAAAGTTTCCGCTTCCTGTTCTACAGGCTCTAGCTGGTCAAGCATTCCGTAGATCTGTTCAAGTTCGGTGATATTGCGGGCTCGGAAATACCGGCCGCCGGTTTTCTCGGCAATTTCGGTGAGTGTGTCTTCGTCGAGGTCGGCAGACGGATTCACCACGCGTGGTCCGAACAGTGAACTCGATGTGCCGGTTTCGGCCCCGACACCTATCGTATAAACCTTGATACCCTCGCGTGCCGCTAGTTCGCCGGCCTGGACAGGGGTGACTTCTCCGGAATTATTCACTCCGTCTGTCAGCATGATCAGCACGCGGCTGGCCTGCGGCCTCTCGCGCAAGTGTTTGACGCCCAGGCCTATGCCATCACCAATGGCGGTGGCGTTTTCTTCTATGATGCCTATTTCGGCCTCAAGCAGCAGGGTACGCACAGTAACGCGATCAAATGTCAGCGGAGCCTGGGTGTAGGCGCGGGAGGCAAACAGGACAAGCCCCAAACGGTCGCCAGTGCGTCGTTCGACGAAATCGCTCACCACCGCTTTGACTACCTGCAGGCGATTGGCTGTCTGGCCACCGAGTTGCAAATCCTGCGCTTCCATCGAGCCTGAGATGTCTACAACCATCATCAGGTCGCGACCCGTCGTAGGCAGTTCGATGGGTTCACCGATCCACTGCGGGCGGCTTGCTGCGGTAACAAGCAGTATCCAGCTGAGGGCGGCCAAAAAGGCGAGCCACCTGCTGCGTGCTCCACTGCGGGGATTACCGGCCTGCAGGTTTGACAGAGTGCGGAAAAAAGGTA
>JAZKEH010000671.1:0-2384 GCA_040387155.1 Pseudomonadota bacterium
TACACTTTTGGATTGTTCTGCATTACCTCAGCCACCGCTTCAGCAAGAAACTCCAGATTCTTCTCGGGCGCCAGCCGGCCCATGTGGCCAATGACGAAGTTCTTGTCCGGAATACCATGGCGGCTGCGGCCTTGCTCGCGCGAGCCGGCAGCAAAACGTTCAAGATCGACGCCAGTCGGAATCACAGTGACGGGCTTGGTAACACCGCGCGCCACAATCAGGTCGCGAATACTTTCGCTCGGTGCGAACACCTGGTCGCACAGATTGGCGTAGCGCGTGGCCAGTTCAATGATGAAGGTCTGCATCTGTGTCGACGAACCCGGCACGTAATGCGTGTACTGCTCATAAAGCGTGTGATGCGTGAACACCAGCGGTAACTGCAGATAGCGTGCGAGACGCACCGCCGACATGCCAAGCAGGAACGGATGATGCGAATGCAGGATGTCGGCACCAAAGGCCTTGATGTCGTCACTCAAGCCAGTCGGAATCGGCAGCGCCACTGAAAAGTCGCTGGCATTGAAGTTCTGGATGGCCGGCACCCGGATGACATCGACCTCATCCTTCGGCATGTCGGCAAATTCAGGCGCGATGATCAACACCTTGTGGCCGAGGCTGCGGTACTGTTCAGCAAACGCTGAGACAGATCGGGCGACACCGCCGACGTGCGGTAGATAGGTATTGGTCAGAAAGACAATGTTCATGCTGCAGCAAACTCCTTGCGAGTCAGGATCAGCGACACGCTGCCTGGCTCTGGGATGACGGTGCCAAAACCTGGCAGCCGGACTTCAATGGCGGGCATGCGTTTGTGCCAATCGGCCTTCCACAACACAACCACCTGATCATTTGAATCCGGCACGATGGTGACGGTGACGTTGCCGAACGAGGTTGGCGCCGGTCCGAAGCTGATATAGCTCTCGTGTTCGAGCCAGCGCGGTGGAATGCCGGCGGCAAGAATCAGCGTGTCGCCCTCTTCGCGCACAAAGCAGTTGCGAATCATCATCACCCACTCGGCCGCTGCCCACACGTGATGGCCATCGCCCATGCATCCACCGCGCGTGCGCGGATGAATTGCTTCCGGCCACTGGCCGGTGGGACTCGCAAGACCCGCCACGCTGTCCATCAACTGCAGGAAGCGCGCGTCGCCGGCACGCAACAGGATCTGCGCCACTTCCAGCGTCAGATAGGCATTGAGACCGGAATGAATCATGTCCTGGAAGAAAGCCCCGTCGACAAAGCACTTGTCGAGCAGGTACTCGATCGTATTCAACAGCCGTGGATCGCGCGGCGGACAGGCTTGCAACGGATAGCCGACCGCGATGGACCCAATGGCACCCGCATCAAGACGACGATAGGGAGAAGCCGGCATCGCCGGGCGACCCAGCCGCTTTTCACACATGGCGAGGCTGCGGTTAACGGCAGCGGAGAACTCACCCGCTTCCTTCGTGCAATTGATGGCAGCCTGTTCATCGCTGTGTTGCAACAACTTGGCCGCGGCGTACAGGCCGCTGATGCACCAGAAGTCGTCCCAGTAGTAGTAGTCGTTGGGGCCCAGATGTTCGGCACTGAAGCCGGCGGGCAACAAACCGGCATGCGGGCTGGCAGGTTCGTCCGGCAGGCGCTTGCGCATGATCCACTGCGCGCCACGCTTGATAACGTTTTCCCAGTCTTCGCTAAGCCGTGTATTCGTCAGCTGCTCGTAGCGGTTGAGAATCCACAACACTTCGCCATTGGCATCCCACTCGCCTGCCTGCGAACTGAAATAGCCGGCGGAGGTCTGGCGTTTCGGGAACTTGTCGATGGCGCGCTTGGCGCGGTCTTGCAAGCCTACCAACAGCATCGCGTGGATGATGAAGGCGGCGTCGCGGAACCAGAAACGTTTGTAGGTGTAGGGACCGGGATAGACATCACCCGGCGAATGCATGATCAACGACGCCACCGCCTGGTCGTACAGCGACTGGTAGCGTGCTTCCGGACACACCAGTTTGCAGGTGTTCTGGCGCAATACCGTCCAGCTGTCGGGCTGCAGGTTTTCCTGTGCCGTGCCCGGCAGCGGAATGCGCACCGTCATGTCGAGCTTGTGGCGTGCACCCAGCGGGAAGTACGCCGCCGCCGTCAGCATGCCGGCATTGCACGAGCCTTCGAGTTGTTCCGGCCGCGTCAGCATCTGCAGGCGCACGTCACCGGCGTGGTAGTCGGAGACACGATGATGCTGCGCCGCCTGACTGAATTCGATCTTGTACTTGTCATCCACCAGCCAGCCGCTGCGATTCTCGAACAGCTTCACCTTGTGCAGAAAGCTGATGCCTTCCGGGTTGTACGGCCGCAGTGACAACACCAGCCAGCCTTCCTGGTCCGCCCTGGCGCTCAGCTCCATCACGCTGTGC
>JAZKEH010000672.1:0-652 GCA_040387155.1 Pseudomonadota bacterium
TGTTGGGCACGGCTCCGGCACCCGTGCTCGGGGTGCGGGCACGCCAGGCAGCCCACTCAGGGTTCATCACGTAGCCCTGGCGAGTGTCCCAATCGGCGTTCTCGCGGCGGTAGGCGTCGTTGATGCGAGCTTCGACAGCACCGAATACATGCAGGTCGCCATCGAGGAAGTCATCGCCCCAGGTAATGGACGTACGGGAGAATTCACCATCGCCTTCCTCGTTGATACCGGCGCCGGCGTTCACTGCAAAACCGGTGTAGTTGCGATTCAGTACGAAGTTGGTGACACCTGCGAGTGCATCGGAGCCGTAGGCAGCAGAAGCACCCCCGGTGACGACGTCAATGCGCTGCATCAGTGTGCTGGGCAGGTAGTCGACGCTGACGGAGCTGGTACGATCGGAAGGCACTATACGAAGTCCATCCAGCAGCACCAGTGTACGGTTGGTGCCCAGACCGCGCATGTTGAGCTGGCTCTGGCCTACATCAGCGGTCACACGGCCCGCGATGTTGTCGGAGCTGACGTTGTTGAAAAATTGCGGCAGGTCCTCGAGCTGTTTGGAGACGCCGAGACCGGGGTCGAACATTTTCAGCTCTTCGGTGCTGAGAGCCGTGACTGGTACGGCAGATTCAAAACCGACGTCGCGCGAAATGCG
>JAZKEH010000672.1:766-2146 GCA_040387155.1 Pseudomonadota bacterium
TAGGCCAGTCTGTTTTGTCGCCGCGTAAAACGGCCGTTGTTGTTCGACATGTGATCCCCTCTGTTTTGACTGTTTAGTCTGGATATATTTTGTTTGGGTGTATTTCTGAAATGTTGTTGCTTTCTCCTCATGCAGTTGAGTCACTACAAAATAACCACTCCGGCTCAACAGCGACGGAGTGTAGAAGTCTTCTTGTGTTGCAGTCACTCTGAAAATGCCAATTGAAATAAAAAAAGACACATGGCGGCTTGCGAACCGGGCGGTTCGCTTTTTGCTCATTTTTCTCGGCGCGCAATGCGGTTTTGCAGCGGAGCAGTTGTCGGTAGATGTTGAAAGAATTGTGCAGGTGGAGTTGCAGGAGTCGGTGGCTGCATCGCCTGCGCAACTGCCGGCGACATGGCTGGACTTCAGTCTGCCCTACCAACGACCACTTGATGTTGTACAGGCGCCCTATGCGTGGTTCCGCTTTTCAATGGCGAAGCCCGTGAGTGATGAATTGCAAAGTCTCTATGTCAATAACCATATGTTCGGCGTGCAGGTATGGATGAATGGCGAGTTGGTGGGCGGCAGCATGGCACCGCCGGGCAAGGAAGCGACTGGCTGGAACCTGCCCTTGCTGGTGCCGTTGCCGCAGGGCTACTGGCGCGATGGCGACAATGAATTTCTGATACGGCTTGAGCTGCAGCGCTTCACCAATGTGCTGGCGTCGGTTTTTGTAGGACCCGACAGCGAATTGCGACCTCTATGGCAACAGCGCCAGTTCTGGCAGGGCCAGATGAGCCTGTTCTCGTTCTACCTGTGCCTGATCATGGGGCTGTTCATGCTCGGCCTGTGGGTTTATCGCCGCCACGACACGCAATACCTGTGGTTCGGCGTATCGTCACTGGCCTGGTCGGTGCCGATGTTGTACATGGCGGTGGACTATTCGCTGATCCGGCACGACTGGTTCCTGATACTGACACTGATAGCCGTCAACATTTACTCGCTCTGTTCGATCCGCTTCGTGCATCGGCTGATGGATATGCACTATCCACGGCTTGAACGCTGGCATCTCATTGCAATAGTCATTGTCAGCTTGTTGCAGCTGTTTGCATCAGCGTCAGTCCTGATGCCGTTGACTACGCTGGCCGACACCTTGTCGCTGCTGCTATTGCTGAATGTCGTGGCCATCAGTGCACGCCTCGCCTTGCAACCGGGCCAGCATCGCGCGCGGCTGATTGTGTTGATGGCTTTCGCTGCCTTGCTGCTGTTCAGTCACGATGTCTATGAATTCTTCAGCGTTGCCCGCAGCAATACGTCAGTGGGATCCGGCACCTCGATGCAGTATGCCTTTCCCATCATCCTGCTGGTGTTCTTCCTTATCCTGATCAAGCGCTTTGT
>JAZKEH010000673.1:0-1062 GCA_040387155.1 Pseudomonadota bacterium
GTTACGGAATTCGCAGAATTCCTTGATAGCTTCTATGAGACCTGTACGAAAGCCGTTCACGTGGGTGCCGCCCTGCACGGTGGGGATCAGGTTAACGTAACTCTCAGTCAGTAATTCGCCGCCTTCCGGCAACCACAATACGGCCCAATCAACTGTTTCTTCATTGCCCTTCATTGAACCGGTGAACGGTTCCGCAGGTAACGTCAGCACTTCACGGCACGACTGTCGCAGGTAGTCGGAAAGACCATCTTCAAAATACCATTCATCACTGCGGGCCTTGTCGCCACTTGCGGTGTTGTCGATGAAGCTGACACGCAGGCCAGGACACAACACTGCCTTTGCTTTCAACACATGGATCAAGCGCGTAATGGAAATGTTTGCACTGTCGAAATATTTCGGGTCCGGCGTAAAGCGTACGGTGGTACCGGTATTACGCGCACCAACCTTGTCGACTATCTGCAACTCGGATGCCTTGTCGCCATTCCTGAAGGTCATGCGATAGATATTGCCGTTGCGCTTCACCAACACTTCGAGGTTGAGCGACAACGCATTGACTACCGAGACACCAACACCGTGCAAACCACCGGAAAATTTATAGTTGTCACTGGAAAATTTGCCGCCGGCATGCAGTCGGGTAAGGATCAACTCGACACCACTGACTTTCTCTTCCGGATGAATATCGACGGGCATGCCGCGACCATCGTCGCTGACTTCAACGCTGCCATCCTTTTCCAGCGTCACCGTGATGTGACGCGCGTGGCCGGCCAGGGCTTCGTCGACGCTGTTGTCGACCACTTCCTGTACCAGGTGATTCGGGCGCGTGGTGTCTGTGTACATACCAGGGCGGCGACGCACCGGGTCGAGACCACTGAGGACTTCTATGGAGCCCGCGTTATATTCTTTGCTCATCGAGTTGGTATTCCTGGTGTAGCTGATTATTCAAACGTCTTTACTGCCGTTTTTACTGCTGGCCCAATCCGGCAAACTGCATGATGCGCGGCAGTAACGCATCAAAGTTGTCAAAGCTGTGACTGCCGCCCTGCTGCACTTCCCGCTCACAGC
>JAZKEH010000673.1:1072-8044 GCA_040387155.1 Pseudomonadota bacterium
CCGGCATACCGTTCCACCGCCAGACGATAGTCGAGCACTTCATCTCCCGTTTGTACCAATAGCAGATAGTTACGCGGATTGCTGAGGCGTTTCACTTCAAGCTGGCGCAACGACTCTACATGCGCCAGCGTGAATTCGTATTCCTCACCTGAATAGTAGTTGCGCTGATGGCCGAGAAACTCGCGGTTAAAATTGTCGCAGGGCGAAACTGCCGGATTCACCAGCGCCGACTTGATGCCAAACTTCTCCGTCAACCAGGTTGCGTAATAGCCCCCGAGCGAACTGCCAATCAGCAACGACGGCAGCGTCACCTGCTCATTAATACAGGAGATTGCCGTTTGCATTGCTACAGCAGGATCGTACGACAGGACTGGCACGACACTTTCAATATGGTGAAGCTTGCAGTAATCGACAAACTGGCGAGCTTTGAGGGAGGCAGGAGAACTGTTGAAGCCATGCAAATAGATGACACGCGGTCGCGGTTCTTTTCTGGATTGAACCGGCGGCAAGGTTAATAGCCGATGCCTGAAAAATCAACCGCATAGCGCTTGTTGCGCACGCGATTTACGCCAGTGCGCAGACTGCCGTCATCATGCAGTTCGAGCCAGCGATAACCGGGATTACGATGGTCCAGCGCAAAATCTTCGCTGGTGGGATGGAACTGGATGCAAGTTGAAGGCGAGCCGTAATAGGCCACGCCATTGCGTGTGCGCTTGAGCTCGTGATGGATATGGCCGAACAAAACAGCACGCACTTGTGGGTAGCGATCAAGGATTGCAAACAACGCTTCCGGATTCTGCAGGGCATGATGCTGCAACCAGGCGGCTTTTACCGGCACCGGGTTGTGATGCAAACACACCAACACATGCTTTGCGGTGGTGACCTTGAGCTGGCTTTCCAGAAATTCAAGCTCGCTCTTCTTCAGAAAACCGTGCACCGCACCCACTACGTTGCTGCTCAACATCAACACTTCCCACTGGCCAAAGTTGATGACTTTCTCGAAGCAACGGTTGCCGGCGTCCAGCGCTTTCTGCATTGCCTTCAATTCATCGTGATTACCCGGGATCCAGTGCTGGCGCGCACCCAGCGTCGCCAGGGTGCGATGCAAGCGTTGATAGCTGGCCGCACTGTTGTCTTGCGAGGCGTCGCCGGTAAGCAGCACGCCAGCAATGATCTTTTCTTTCTTGCGAATTAAATCCATCACGTCCTGCAGGCCTTGCTCGCAGTTCATGCCTACCAGTACATGGCTGGTATCGGCATACAGATGGGTGTCGGTGACCTGCACCAGCCGAAAACTCTTGTTCGCTGAGCGCAGCCGTTGCATTTCAGTCACCCGCCGCCATGGAAGATTCCGTGGCGACCTGCATACCGTGCAGGCATGCCGGCAGCGCAAGGCAACTCAAACCGCCTTCGAGACACAGGCTCAGCCAGTCGGCAAGAAACAGATTGATCTGGTTTTTTTCGTCCCAGCTGAAGCGCGGGGCGTCGTTGTCGCTATAGATCGCCTTGAAGGCCAGCTGATCCTGGTAGGTGACAACTTCGGCGGTACCGGCGTCGTGATAAATGCGCACGGTGAGCTGGGGTGCGCGATACCAGGAGGGTGCGCGTTCTTCCACTACCAGTGATAGATGGACAGTGCTCGTGTAGCGAAACGATTCCACCACATGAATGTCGAGGCGCTGGGCAGCGGATGATTCTTGCGGGTGCACTGCGGGCAGCAGGATGGTGTGCCTGAGACCCGTAGTGAATTCGGGAAGCAATTTCAGCAGACGCAGATAGTTGGCATCACAGACAGCCATACGGGCGCTCAGGTCGAGCGGAGGGCGCTTCTGTGCCACAGCGGGTCTTACCACAAACGGGTTTCCGGAATCATGAAAATGCCATACCTACCATCAGCGACTTCCTCGGGAGCTTGCTTGAGTACTTTCGGCCTGGGTCTTCAGCCGTATCTCCAGCACCTTCTATCTGTGTATATCTCTTTATATCCCTATGTCTAAAGCTCGGCCTTCATGCGGGAAAGATTCAGTTGCAACCACTGCAAGGCAATAATACTCATCGCGTTGTTGATTCTGCCACTCTCGATTGCAGCAAGTGCAGCAGCTCGGGACATCTTCACAGTGCGGATGTTTTCATTCTCTTCCGGCAGGCCAAAAATGCCACCGGCCTGGTTGGCATCAAAACGCGCGCAGTAGATGCTGAGGCGCTCATTGCTGCCACCGGGACTGTTGTAATACCGGCAGATCGGGATCAGTTGGCCAATGTCGACACCGGCCTCTTCACGCGCTTCGCGAATGGCGACCTGTTCAACATCTTCGTCAGAATCCAGCATGCCCGCGACAAGTTCCAGTGCCCATGGGCCATTGGCCTCATCGTCCAGGCAGCCCGCACGAAACTGCTCGACCAGCAGAACGACGTCCTGATCAGGGTCATAGAGCAGCACACCGACGCCGGGCAGCCGCAGCAATACCTCCCGATAGAATTCCCCGCTCCAGCCGCCTTCATAACGGCGGCATTTAAGGGTGAGCCGGTCTATCCGCATGAAGCCCTGATAGCAGGATTTGCGCTCAAGTAACTCAACATCCGACAGCTTGAAAACAGGTAGTAACTCGTCGCTCATCTCGCGCCAGCCTAGCAAAGATGCCCGCAGAATCGGGGTTTGTTTGCTACAATGCAACCGGTTTTTTCATGGTTTTTTCACAGCTTAGGCGCATGAAAAGCTTGACGGAAAGGCCATCAAAATTAAAATGACTGACCAGTCAGTCATAATCAAAAAACCTGTGGAGTCACTATGAAGGCCCCTGTTCCCGGAACATTCACTCATTTGTTGCGCACCCTTACCCTTGGTGTCTTGTTGGCGTCCCCGCTGGTTACCCAGATTGCGCGGGCCGACGATCTGCAGCAGGTCTTTGATCTCGCCGTCCAGAACGATCCCGAAATCCGCGGTGCCCGCGCCCGCTACAACGCCAGCCATACCGTCATTTCGCAGGGCCGTTCCTACTTGCTGCCTACCGTCAGTGCCTCGGCCAGCCGCTCACGCGATACCCAGGGACTGGCTTCCGCCCACTCCTTCGGCAACAGCTTTCCCTCCAAGAGTTATGGTCTGAACCTGCGGCAGGCCTTGGTCAACTTCCAGGCCTGGTACGCCTACCAGTCCGCCAGGATCGGTGATCAAAGCGCTGCGCTGACCTTGGCCCAGTCCGAACAGCAACTGATCGTCAAAGTAGCCACGGCCTACTTCAACGTGCTGCGCAGCAAGGCCAATCTGGCGTCGTTTGAAGCCGAAGAACAAGCCGCCCTGCAGGTACTGGAACAAACCCGCCAGCGCTTCGATGTCGGCCTTGTCGCCATCACCGATGTCTACGACAGCCAGGCCAGTGCCGACCTCGCCAGCGTCAACAAGCTGGTGGAAGAGAACAACCTCAGCCAGAGCCTGGAAGCACTGGAAGCCATTACCGGTCAGCCCCACATGGACATTGCCGATCTGAACCCGGAGTTCCCGATTGCCCCGGTGGATCCGGCCAGCCTGAGCGAATGGGTACGACTGGGTCAGGAGAACAACCTCGCCGTGAAGATTGCCTCGCTGGATCTCGACGCGAAGGAACAGGATGCGAAAGCCACCAAGGCCGCCGCCTGGCCAACGCTGGACCTCTCGGCCAACTACAACTGGCGTCAAAGTACCAACCCGTTCACGTTCTTCCCCTCCGCCGCCAGCGAAGGCAGCAGCATTGCGCTGAACTTTTCGCTGCCGCTGTATGCCGGCGGACTTAATCGCGCAAGAACGCGTCAGGCGTACTACACCCGTGATGCCAGCGAAGAAGCGCTGTTGAAGTCACAGCGTGACAATACACAGGGCACGCGCAATGCCTATCGCAGTGTGGAGACGGATGTGAAGGCAGTAGCCGCACGAGCACAGGCCATTGTGTCCGCACAGAGTGCGCTGGAAGCCACGCAAGTGGGTGCAGAAGTCGGCACCCGCAACATCGTTGACATCGTGCTGTCGCAGCGCTTGCTGTTCCAGACGCAGCGTGATCATTCCAATGCGAAGTTCAACTACATCATCGACACGCTGGAGCTGAAACAGGCGGCTGGTGTGTTGAGTCCGGAAGACGTTATTGAATTGAACCAGTGGTTGCAGGAATAACAGCAACCAACCTGCGTTAGTCGCCCAGCGTTTTCTGTATCAAGGCCAGTGTGCGAGTGGTAGCACCAATATTGGTGGCTACCACTGCAGTGGCTTGCGCGGCCATCGACAGGCGGCGCGCTTCATCGCCGAACAATTTCACCAGCGTGTTTGCCAATTCAGTGGCATCTGCCACGACTTGCATCGCACCAGCTTCCTGTAACGCGTCACTCGCCGCCTGGAAATTGTAGAGCGAAGGC
This sequence comes from Pseudomonadota bacterium, assembly GCA_040387155.1. GTDB lineage: Bacteria > Pseudomonadota > Gammaproteobacteria > Pseudomonadales > Pseudohongiellaceae > CAILUG01. The sequence continues at coordinate 5,453 of JAZKEH010000673.1, forward strand.
CCCGTCACCACTGGCAAACCCAGTGCGGCGGCTTCAATGATGTTCTGGCAGCCCGTGGGCACCAGCGAGCCACCGACGAAGGCGATATCCGCCAACGAATAATAGAAGTGCATGTCGCCAAGACTGTCGCCCACCAACACCTGTGTATCGCTCCGCACGCTATCGCCGCTGCTGTAACGCACGGTGTGCAGACCGGCCGACGCTGCCAATTCAGCGGCTAACGTAAACCGCTCTGGATGTCGGGGCACCAACACCAGTAGCAATGCAGGTATCTGCTGCAACGCGCGTTGAAAAGCCTGAATCACGAGACCGTCCTCACCCTCGCGCGTGCTGGCGGCGATCCAAACCGGTCGTTGCTGCCACTGCGATTTCAGCTGCTTCGCCTGCGCAACTTTGTCTGCCTGCACAGCCAGATCAAACTTCAGCGAGCCGGTAAGCTGCAGTGCAGCAGCTGGCAGGCCCAGCTTCACGAAGCGTTCGCCATCCGCCAATGACTGCGCAGCAACGACGCTTAACTGCTGCAACATGCGTTGCGCCAGCGCCCCTACCCGCTGATAGGAAGCAAACGACTTGGGTGACAGACGAGCATTCACCAGTAGCACCGGACACTGACGACTTGCACATCCCTCCAGCAGGTTCGGCCACAACTCGGTTTCCAGCAGCACCAGCAGACGTGGATTGAACTGACGGAAAAAACCATTGAGACAAAACGGCAAGTCATACGGCAGATAGACATGATGCACACGCTTGCCCAACAGCTGTTGCACACGTGCAGACCCAGTCGGTGTTGTTGTCGTGACGACAACCGGGATGTGCGGATAGTGCTGCAGAAACTGTTCAAGCAGCGGCATTGCAGCGTGCACTTCACCGACTGACACCGCATGAAACACCACGGCGCGTTTATCCAGTGGTGCCAGCGCATAACGACCAAGCCGCTCGTTCCAACGCAGCCGATACGCCGGATTCTTGCGTCCACGCCACCAGAGCCGGCCGAACATCAGCGGCAGCAATAGCAGGTACGCTAGGGTATAGAGTGAACGGGGCACTCGGCATCCGGCAGGCAGGAGAATTGCGGCATGGTGCCGCGAAAGAACAGGCAAAGCAACGCGACTGCACCGTATACTTCGCCTGCTTCAACAGAGCGAGTTGCAATAACGAATGCGGGTAGAAAAAGACATCGTCATCCTCGGCGGCGGCATTGCCGGTCTGTGGTTATTGAGCCGCTTGCGATCAGCCGGCTACGCCGCGGTATTGCTCGAGAAATCCGCACTCGGCGACGGTCAGACGATTGCATCGCAAGGCATGATCCACGGCGGCCTCAAGTACGCGCTGGGTGGCGCACTAACCGGGGCATCCGAAGCCATTGCCGACATGCCAGCGCACTGGATGCGTTGTTTGCGCGGTGAAGGCGACGTTGATCTGCGTGGCGACAACCTGCTGTTGTCTGATGCGTACTATCTATGGCCCCGCAACAGCGTGCGTTCACGCATGACAGCCTTTCTCGGCAGCAAACTGATCAGCAGCAAGGTGGCCGCAGTAAGCGACGACGAAGTGCCTGCTTTCTTCCAGGGTCATCTCACGAGCCCACTCTACCGTCTTCATGACATCGTGTTTGATGTGCCCGCGCTGCTGCACACGCTCGGCGAACGCCAGCGCAACTTTATCCATCGCACTGATTACCGCTGCGAGCACGATGCCGCCGGCAACATCAGCAGTCTGCACTTGCCGGGCGATGTGCAGCTCAGCGCCAAACTCTTCGTCTGTACAGCTGGCGAAGGCAACGGTGACCTGCTGGCCACACTGAAACCCAAGGGCCCGGCGATGCAGAGACGTCCGCTGCAGATGGTTTTCGTCAAACACCACATTGCGCATCCGCTGTATGTGCATTGCGTCGCCGACCAGTTTTCATCGACACCGGAACTGACGATCACCACGCATCGCTGTCAGGATGGTTCCTATGCCTGGTACCTCGGCGGCGAGTTGGCCGAGTCGGGCGCGCAACTGGATCAAGCCACACAAATACAGCGTACGCGTGAGAAATTGACGTCATTGTTTCCGTGGTGCGATCTGAGCCAGGCCCGCTTTCACAGCTTCTATATCAACCGTGCCGAGGCGCAGCAAGGTGATGGCAAGCGGCCGGATCGCGACAGCGTTTTGTACGCGGGCAATGTGCTGTACTGCTGGCCCACCAAACTGACGCTGGCGCCGGCACTGGCGAATTCCGTGATCAGCAAAGTCAATGCACTCGGCGTGTCCCCACAGCAAACGGAAGAGCTGCCGCTGAACGGTTTCGACTATCCCGGTGTTGCACTACCAGCGTGGGACAAAGCATGAGTTTCCTGCGTCCCCTCGGCAGCACCGGCTTGCAGGTTTCCGCGCTCGGGCTCGGCACCGTGAAGTTTGGTCGTAACAGTGGTGTGAAATATCCAACCGCTTTTGAACTGCCGGATGACAAGGCAATTCGCAATCTGCTGGCACTCGCCCGCGAGTTGCGGATCAACCTGATCGACACTGCGCCAGCCTATGGCACCAGTGAAGCCCGCATCGGCGAATTGCTCACCGACCGCAAGCACTGGCTGCTGGCGACGAAGG
>JAZKEH010000674.1:0-1882 GCA_040387155.1 Pseudomonadota bacterium
AGTGGCCTTGCCGGTGACGTCCTTCATGGCCCAGGTCTTCCATTCCCCACTTTCCGTGTCGAGCTGACCGACTACGCTGGAGATGAACGGCGCCATCCACAACGAACCATCGGCGCCGCGATGCAGTGAATGCGGACCCACGGGTGTTTCGGACGGGATGTCGATGACGGACGTGTAGCCCGAAGCTGGATCCACTTTGAACAGACGGCTGGTCGATACATCGGCCAGATAAAGTTGCTTCGGCTCGCCGAGCAACAGCGCTTCACGCACTGCATTGGGTTCTGCCACTTCGTATTCACGAATCACTGTGTCGGCGGTAACAGCGAGCGGTGCACCCCAACTGAAGCCGCTGATCGTATCCATGCGGCCAGTGAAGTGATCAGTCATGAAATCGATGACGCGCGGACCATCACCCACCGAGTAGACGTTTTTGACATCGACGGGTTTCGCTTCCGGCCCACGCGCGAATTCCTGCGCGGAGAGCAGGTTCATGTATTGCGTGATTGCCGTCCAACCCTGATGCGCGATGTCGTGGCGATCAGCACCGGGAATATCAGCAATAGCGGCGGCGTAGTTGCGCAGATGCACGGCGGGTACCTGATGGCAGCCGACGCAGTCCATGACGAAGGTATTGACGGCTTCCTGATCGGCGCTCTGGCCGAGCCACGCAGAGGCTGGGGCAGCAGCGGCCTGATTGGCAGTAGTGCGGGCGATGACGGTGAGTTGGATGTCCTGTTTGTCGGTGGCGTTGACGCGAGTGGTATCAAGTTCATAACCCAGCGCGCGAATGCTGACTGACAAGTTGCTGCCATCACCATAGTTGCCCTCAGCAGGAAATCTGAAACTGCCATCGGCACCACTGTAGACCGTGAACGCAGTGGGTCCTGGCACTGGCGCCGAGACAGTGATCATTGCATCGGCTACCGGTTGCCCGTTGCCGTCGACAATGTGGCCCTGCAAGGCGGCGTTTGCTTCCGTGTACGTACTGGCTAGCAGTATTGCAGTCGCCAGCCTGGTCAATGTTGTTTTTGTTTGCATGGATCCCTTCCCCTGCCATGTCCTCATGGCTAACCAAAAAGTGACGTGGCTCTGTATAGCAAATGGGATGGGAAAAGTCGCGGCGGGGATGATTGGTTCGCAATGTCACAGCAACTAGGGCTATTTGGCGGCAGTAGTGGTTTAATCCGCGCCCTGACGTACCGGGAGAACACCATGAAATTCAATCGCAACCTGTTGCTTACCGCCCTCGGCCTTGCCTGTTCCGGCATGGTGCTGGCCGCAGACGCTCCGCCGCCCCGCGAAACCAGCATTGCGGTGGGTTATGTCGGTACCACTGGCAATACCGACACCAAGACCTTCAATACCGAAATCCTGCTGACCTTGCGGTCCGACCCCTGGACCCACAATGCCAAGTTCCAGGCCCTCGCCGCCCAGGAAAATTCAACCAGCAAGGCAGAGCGTTACTTCCTCGAAGAGAAGTCGGACTACGCTCTGGATGCGCAACAGTACCTGTTCGGCAAAGGCTCCTACCTGGACGATCGCTTCAGCGGTTATGACTACCAGGCCACCGTGGCGGGCGGTTACGGCCGTTACCTGATTCGTGACGAGAACCTCACGCTGGAGGCCTTTGGTGGTCCCGGTTATCGCCAGAATGCAATCTCCACGGCATCCAGCGAAGGTGAGGCCATCCTCTCGCTCGGCCAGAAACTGGAATGGACGATCAGTGACAGTTCCAAGTTCGTGCAGAGCCTGAACTCGGACATTGGCGATGATTTGACACTCACCGTGTTCGAGATGGGTCTCGTGTCGCAGATCATTGACCGCATCGCCACCAAGATCGCGTTCCAGGCGCGCAATCTTTCCGAAGTGCCGGTGGGCATCA
>JAZKEH010000675.1:0-3457 GCA_040387155.1 Pseudomonadota bacterium
GCGCAAGACACGCTGTACATGAAACAGAGTTGGGTAGTCGTCATGGCCTACATGCTGAGCCACTACGACTATCTCCATGAATGAGCCACGGGACAAACCGATGAGCAACCAGCATAACCGTCGCCAGTTTCTGCAACGCCTCGCCTGGGCTGGCGCTGGCGGTCTTATGGCCGGTGTTGGCAGCGGTGCTGCGCACGGGGCCAATGCCTACAACGGCAAGTTGCTGATCAATGTCCAACTGACCGGCGCGCTGGATGTCACCAGCTTCGGTGACCCGAAAACCAATGTCGCCGGCAAGCCAATCATCAACAACTGGGCCACGAACAACGCAGCGGCACAGGCCGGCAATATTGCCTACGCACCGTTTGCATCCAATGCAGCGTTCTTCGACAAGTACTATGGCGACATCCTGCTGATCAATGGCGTGGATGCGCAGACCAATTCGCACACCGTGGGGGTGTTGCATAACTGGAGCGGCCGCAACAGCGAAGGCTATCCCACGTTGACGGCGTTGTTCTCTGCCGTGAACCAGAACGGCATGCCGATGCCCTATCTCAATTTTGGTGGTTTCGCGGCCACCCAGGGCGTTACCTCGGTCACGCAGATCGGTCGCATGTCAGTGCTGCAGAACCTGGTCGAACCCAACTTCGCCGAGAGCAGCAACAAGCGCTATGTGAACGATGCCGACTGGCAGCGCATTGCGGCCATGCACAGCGCCGGCCTTGCCTCGCGCAGCGGCGCCACAACCACTATCGAGGCCGCGAGTCATCAGCAGCAGGCCTATGCCGATGCATTGGTGAGGTCGTCTGCGATTACGGACTTCGCCGATCTGTTGCCTGCGTCTTCACAGCTTGAGGCCACGCGCCGGGTCGGGACTGGCAGCTCTACCTTGCATCAGCAGTTGCAGGTCAGCTTGCTGGCGTTCAAGGCTGGTGTGTCGGTGTCAGCGGATGTATTCGAAGGTGGCTTCGATACCCATGACGATCAGGATGCCCGGCTTGCACCCCGACTCGCCAATGTCACCGATGCACTCGATTACTGCTGGACCTATGCCGCCTCGCTCGGCCTGGCGGACCGCCTGGTGATTGTCATGGGCAGCGACTTCGGTCGCACACCGTTCTACAACTCGGGCGCGGGCAAGGATCACTGGCCGATCTGCAGTGTCATGGTCATGCAGAAAAACGCCAGCTTTACCAACCGCGTAGTGGGTCTGACGGACTCCGGTCACAACGCGCTGAAGATCAATCCGGTCACATTGCAGGCCGACAGCGCTGGCATCGTTATGAAACCGGCCCACGTCCACAAGGCGCTGCGCCAGCAGCTCGGCCTTGCCAGCTCGGCTGCCAGTCAGCTGTTTCCCTTCAGCACGACGGAAGACGTTGCCATCTTCGGTTAGCGGGCCGCGGGTCCGCGATAGCGTTTTGGCACTGCGTCACACTTCCACAAAACAGCCGTAATTCTGCCGCTCTCCGGCACGTTTGCTGCAGGTTTCCTCGCAGGCATGTGCTTGCCCCGCCTTTGCCGAAAAACGCCTGAAAATGTGAGCTAAAACAGTGCATTGCGCACCATCGTGGGGTGTTTATTTTTCTTCAGGAGAACGCGGATTTCGTCGTAACAGAATACAGGCGGCGCACTTCTTTTTATGCGCTGCTGCCACTGTGAAGCAGTACTGGCGGAACCTTTTTATCCGGAATACCCGAATCCCATGAACATGTTTATAGGCAACAGCCTGATCGTGAGAAAGCAACCCGAACGTGAGCAGATGCTGGAGATGCTGCTGTCGGAACTGGATGGCATGGTCTATCGCTGTCGGCAGGACGAACACTGGACGATGGAGTTTGTCAGCGAAGGCTGTTTCAAGCTGACGGGCTATCACCCCGACGAGTTGCTGGGCAACGCCAGGATTTCCTACGAAAGCATTACGCATCCCGATGATCGCCAGCGGGTGCGTGATCAGGTCTCACAAGCCTTGGCTGCCAATACCACGTTCAACATTGAATACCGCCTGGTGCATGCCAACGGTTCCATCGTGTGGGTATGGGAGCGGGGCACTGCGGTAGCAAGCAGCGACGAACAGCGCCCGCACCAGCCGCAGCTGATCCACGGTTTCATCCAGGACATTACGCAGCGTTACCTGCAGGAAAAAGCCTTGCGCGAAGCCGAGTATCGCTATCGCAGCATTTTCGAGAATGCCAACGAAGGCATTTTCCAGACCACGGCCGATGGCCATTACCTCGAAGTGAATCCCGCACTCGCCGCCATCTACGGCTATGACACGCCTGCAGAACTCTGCCAGGCGCTGGTCGATATCGGCCAGCAGTTGTATGTCGATGCCGGTCGCCGCATCGCCTTCAAGGAACTGATGCGCAAGGACGGCATGGTCAACAACTTTGAATCGCAGGTGTACAAGAAGAACCGCAGCGTCATCTGGATCTCGGAGAACGCGCATGTGGTGCGCGATGCCGAAGGCAATATTCTGTATTACGAAGGCACTGTCGAGGACATCACGGCGCGCAAGCATTACGAGCAGCGCATTGCCTACCAGGCCACGCACGACGTGCTGACAGGGTTGCCGAACCGCGCTTTGCTGGCCGAACGCATCGAGAAAGCGATCCTGTTGTCAGCTGAAACCAATAACGGTTTTGCGGTTGTGTTCATCGATATCGATCATTTCAAGGGCATTAACGACACGCTGGGCCATGCGACTGGCGACGTGCTGATCAAGAAGATTGCTGAAAGGCTCGTGAACACGGTTCGCACCGTCGACATGGTCGCGCGCATTGGCGGCGATGAATTTGTATTGCTGCTCGACGGTGTCAAACACGACTACTCCTTTATCGCGACCATCATCGAACGCGTGCTGACCGTGATCCGCAAACCGTGCGCACTCGGCGGCCGCGAATTTACCTTGAGCTGCAGCATGGGCATTGCCCTGCATCCCGCCGACGGCATGGACGCGGACACGTTGCTGAAGAATGCCGACATTGCGATGTACCAGGCCAAGGAAGCCGGCCGCAACAACTACCAGTTCTTTACGCAGGAATTCAATCGCACGCTGATGGAGAACCATGAGCTGCAACAGCAGTTGCGGCAGGCGATCCAGCACAACAGCTTTGAGATGTACTACCAGCCCATCGTGGATGCCGCGACGGGCCGAGTAATCAAGGCGGAAGCGTTGCTGCGCTGGTCGAAGGAAGGCCAGTTCGTGTCACCGTCGCGCTTTATTCCGATTGCGGAAAATACCGGCCTTATCGAACCGATTGGCGCGTGGGCACTCGACACGGTATGTGCGCAACTGGCGCAGTGGCAGCGCAGCAAGCTGGCCGGTATTCCGGTGTCGATCAATATTTCGCCGCGTCAGTTCAATCAACCCGGATTGATCAGTTCCATCCAGGATGCGCTGGAGTTGCACGGTGTTTCGCCGTCGTTGCTGGAGCTGGAGATCACCGAGAACTGT
>JAZKEH010000676.1:0-3812 GCA_040387155.1 Pseudomonadota bacterium
CAGGCGCTGGTTTGAGTAGAAACTGGAAAAGCTGGGCATCGCGACAACCGTCAGAATGCCCATGATCGCGAGCGCAATCATTATCTCCAGCATGGTGAAACCTTCGCTGGAATGGCTGCTTGCTCTCCGATGCCTTGAACTGGTTATGGTTTTTGGGGTCATGACAATCATCTCGGTAGTGTAATCCACCACCCTTTGGGGGCCAAAAATACACGGAATCAATGATTTAACAGTGACCATATCCGCAGTTTACCTGTGGACATTTCCTGCCGGACCGGTTTTGTGACTCGCTTCACGCATTCCACGCCGATGGCGGCAGGAAAGCGAGCGGAATTCAGGACTTGGCGTCCTGCTCAATGCTGTCGATGGCTTCGCGAAACTCGTTCAGATCCTTGAAACTGCGGTATACCGAGGCAAAGCGGACGTAGGCGACCTCGTCCAGTTTACGCAGCTCCTGCATCACCAGTTCGCCGACGAACTGGCTGGGAACCTCACGCTCGCCGCTGGCACGCAGCTTGTGACAAATGTGGCTGATGGCTTCGTCGACCTTTTCCAGGCTTACCGGCCTTTTTTCCAATGCTTTCAACATGCCCGAGCGCAGCTTGTCTTCGTTGAACGGCTCGCGGGCGCCCTTCTGCTTGATCAGGCGCGGCATCAACAACTCGGCGGTTTCAAAGGTGGTGAAACGTTCCGAGCAGGTGATGCATTCACGCCGACGTCGCACCTGGTTGCCATCGGCGACCAGGCGCGAATCGATCACCTTGGTGTCGTCGGCGTTACAGAAGGGGCAAAACATCCGCTACCTCAGCCGTAGACCGGGAAGCGTTTGCACAGGGCCAGCACTTTGGTTTTTACGCTGGCGACCAGGGCGTCGTTCTTGTGGTCTTCCAGAATGTCGCAGATCCACGTGGTCAGCTCAGTGACTTCGGCAATGCCAAAACCGCGACGGGTGACGGCCGGCGAACCAATGCGCAAGCCACTCGTTACAAACGGCGGACGTGGGTCATTGGGTACCGCGTTTTTGTTGACCGTGATGTAGGCACGACCCAGCACCTCATCCGCTTCCTTGCCGGTGATGTCGCGACCGACCAGGCTCAACAGGAACAGATGGTCATCAGTGCCGCCGGACACAATCGTGAAACCGCGCTGCTGGAACACTTTCACCATCGCTTTGGCGTTATCGAGAACTTTCTGCTGATAGGCGTTGAACTCAGGGCTCATCGCTTCCTGGAAGCACACAGCCTTGGCGGCAATAACGTGCATCAAAGGACCGCCCTGGTTTTCCGGAAAGACAGCGAAGTTGATCTTCTTGTCCAACTCGGGATCGTCACCCATCGTCAGGATCAGGCCGCCGCGCGGGCCGCACAGCGTTTTGTGAGTGGTCGAGGTAACAACGTGCGCATGCGGAAATGGATTCGGATACAGGCCAGCAGCCACCAGACCCGCAACGTGCGCCATGTCGACCAACACCTTGGCGCCAACACTGTCAGCAATCTTGCGCACGCGGGGGAAGTCGATGAAGCGGGAATAGGCCGAGAAACCGGCAACGATCACTTTAGGTTGATGTTCTTTCGCGAGTGCTTCCATCTGGTCGTAGTCGATCTCACCGGTGTCGGCATTGAGACCGTACTGCACCGCCTTGTAGACGCGGCCGGAGAAGCTGACGCTGGCGCCGTGCGTCAAATGACCACCGTGCGCGAGGCTCATGCCGAGCAGCGTTTCACCTGGCTTCATCATCGCAGAGTAGGCAGCGGTGTTGGCCTGTGAACCGGAATGCGGCTGCACGTTGGCAAAACCACACTTGAACAACTTCTTCGCGCGCTCAATGGCGAGTGTTTCCACTACATCGACGAATTCACAACCCCCGTAGTAGCGCTTGCCCGGATAACCTTCGGCGTACTTGTTGGTCAGCGAGCTGCCCTGTGCTTCCATCACGCGTGGGCTGGTGTAGTTCTCCGACGCGATCAGCTCGATGTGTTCTTCCTGGCGCGTGGTCTCACCGGCGATAGCGGCGGCCAGTTCAGGATCGAAGCCGGCGATGGTCATGGTTTTCTTCAACATACTGCGTCTTGCTCCTCAGGACTGGATTGCCCACGATCGCCACAAACCCTAACCATTCATGGACTTGCCGCGAGCGCTGCGAGTAAAATTCCGGCCTTCATTCTACCCCAACACCCCTGTTTTTATGGCCCAATTTGTTTACACGATGCACCGCCTTGGCAAAGTTGTTCCGCCCAAGCGCGAAATCCTCAAGGACATTTCGTTGTCCTTCTTCCCTGGCGCCAAGATCGGCGTACTCGGTCTCAATGGCTCCGGTAAATCGACGCTGCTGCGCATCATGGCAGGCATCGACAAGGACTTCGTTGGCGAAGCCCGTCCGCAGCCCGACCTGAAAGTTGGCTACCTGCCACAGGAACCGCAGCTGGACGAAGCGCGCACCGTGAAAGAAAACGTTGAAGACGGCGTGCGCGAACTGAAAGACAAGATCGATGAGTTCAACGCCATCAGCGACAAATTCGCCGAGCCAATGAGCGACGATGAAATGAATACGCTGCTGGAACGCCAGGGCACGCTGCAGGGCGATATCGATGCCGCCAATGGCTGGGAACTCGACCGCACGCTGGAAGTCGCTGCCGATGCGCTGCGTCTGCCACCGTGGGATGCCATCGTCAAAAACCTTTCCGGTGGTGAGAAGCGTCGCGTTGCCCTGTGCCGTCTGCTGCTGTCGAACCCCGAAATGTTGTTGCTCGACGAACCAACCAACCATCTCGACGCCGAATCCGTCGCCTGGATCGAACGCTTCCTGAAAGACTTCACCGGCACTGTCGTCGCCATCACGCATGATCGCTACTTCCTCGACAACGCGGCCGGCTGGATTCTCGAACTCGACCGCGGCCACGGCATTCCGTACGAAGGCAACTATTCCGACTGGCTGGCTGCGAAAGAGAAGCGTCTTGAGATTGAAGCCAAACAACAGTCCTCGCTGAACAAGACAATTCAGTCCGAGTTGGAATGGGTCCGCCAGAATCCGAAAGGCCGCCAGGCCAAGAGCAAGGCGCGTCTGGCCCGCTTCGAGGAACTGCAATCGAAAGAATTCCAGAACCGCAATGAAACACTCGAACTGTACATTCCACCGGGACCACGTCTCGGCGAGAAAGTCATTGAAGTTGAACACCTGACGAAGGGCTTCGGTGATCGCGCCTTGATCAACGACCTCAGCTTCAGCGTGCCGCGCGGCGCCATCGTCGGCATCATCGGCGGTAACGGTGCCGGTAAAACCACGTTCCTGCGCATGCTGGTCGGCCAGGAAACGCCGGACAGCGGCAGCATTTCACTCGGCGAAACCGTTGATCTCGCCTACGTCGACCAGAGCCGTGACGCACTCAACGGTGCCAACAGCGTGTGGCAGGAAATTTCCGGCGGCGCTGACAACATGATGATCGGCACCTACGAAGTTTCATCGCGCGCCTACTGCGGCCGCTTCAACTTCAAGGGTACTGATCAGCAGAAGCTGGTGCGTGATCTCTCTGGCGGTGAACGTAACCGTTTGCATCTTGCAAAACTGTTGAAGCGCGGCGCCAACGTGCTGCTGCTCGACGAACCGACCAACGATCTCGACGTTGAAACCCTGCGCGCCATGGAAGAAGCCTTGCTGGCCTTCCCCGGCACCATCATCGTCGTATCTCACGATCGCTGGTTCCTCGACCGCATCGCTACCCACATCCTCGCCTTCGAAGGCGACACCGAAGTGGTATTCCATCCCGGCAACTACACGGACTATGAAGAAGACCGCAAAAAGCGCAAAGGCGACG
>JAZKEH010000677.1:0-5643 GCA_040387155.1 Pseudomonadota bacterium
TAGCCGATGAAGTAGCGCAGGCGGGTGCGCAGATCCTGGTTCTGGACGTCGCGTTGCTCGAAGCGGACGCGGTGCGTCATGAAGCCACGCTCGCCGAGACGCTGTGGCATCAATGCTTCCTGATAGAGGCGGCGTTCCTTGGTGGTGGCGCTGCTCGGCCCGAAGGCGCCGGAAACAACATGGGCATAGCCGAACGTGTACTTGATGGTGCCGCCAGTGGGCTGCCACGTGACGCCGCCGCGAGCGAGCTGCTGCTCCATGTCGCTGCCCACTTTCCAGTTACGGAGCTGGATATCGCCCTGGAAACCGATGGTGCTGCCTTCGCGGTTTACGGTAGCTTGATACGTGTACCAGCCGCCAAGCTGGTCTTCATCGAATTGGGCGAGTGCCGGTTCTGCCGTGGCGGTTACAAGCAGGGTGAGCAACACAAAGCGGGTCATTCACTGTTCCTTCAAGCCGGAAAAGCGCGATTGTAGCGTCATCGACCATGCTTGCCGTAGTTGCCACATTGGTTTCGTTATTGATCGGTACAAAACGGGATTTGCCAACTGGCTCACTGGCTGGCGTTGGTGCGTTGCCGTGAGTTCATTCACAATGGGACATGGACATGCCTAAAACCGCCACGTTGTCGCTACCGCTGCTTTTCGCAGTGCAGGCCTTGCTGCCAGCGCCGGTGCTGGCGCAGACGACGACTGTTGAAATCAGCCCGGGCAATATCTGCTTCGTGCAGCAAACCACGGCGGTTACCCAAACTTCCGCGCCCCGCATTTATCGCTGGACCGACGACAAGGGGCAGGTGCACTTCAGTGATCGTGCACCCAGTACAGCGAATGCGGCAGTGGTTGAACCGCAGATGCGCGCGCAGGATGACTACTTCGATCTCACGATTGAAAACCGCGGCAATGTGCAGGCGCCGTTTTTCCAGACTCAGCTCACAGGCCTCACAAATGGCATCTACCGCATCCTGTCGAACATGCTGGGCAAGGAGCGGCTGCGGCAGGTTGATCTGCATGTGCTGTTGTTCCCGGACGCCAACTCCTATTACCGCTACGGACAGGAAGCGGTTGGAATGGACCTCCGCAATACCGAAGGCTTCTACACGCCGCACAACAACCAGGCCGTAACCTATGTGCTTGCCGATCGCGGCCAAACCCTGGAGGCCGCCAAGCACGAAAGCACCCATGTCATTGCCGCTGGCATTCTCGGTTCAGTGCCGTTCTGGTTGAACGAAGGGCTGGCTGAATACTTCGCCGAGTTGGAGGTGCAGGCGCAATTCACGCAGGTGCGCGTCAATGAAGACTGGTTGTGGCTGGCGCGTACCAGCATCGAGGAAGGTTATCCTGCCAATCTGAAAGATTTTCTCGCGCTGGATGCCAGCGGTTGGCGCACCGACCGCCAGGCTCACCACTATGCATTGGGGTGGGCGCTGGTCTACTTCATGATGGGAACGGAGCAGGGTCGCTCGAGCCTTGGGCAGTTGCTGCAGATAATGGCCGACAACTATTGCGAGCCGCTGGATGCAAACGCAAAACTGGACCTGGTCTGGCCCGGCGGCGTCAATGTCTTGCAGCAGGATTTTTACGCATGGCTGCGGGACCCGGCGCAAAAAAGGCTACACGTCTATTGAAGACTGCCTACAATACGGCCAGTTTCTTCAGATCGAATTCACGACGATGTTCCGCAAATCATTTCCTCTGCCAATTGCACTCTTGATCGTACTCTTGATAGTACTCTCCGCTGCCTTGCTGCCAGTGGTTGCACAGCCTGCCAACGAAGCGCCACCTGTTGCACCACCAACCCTGCCGGTTGCGCTGCTGCCTGCCGTCAGCATCAATGAATTGATGAGCGACACCATCAACCCGTCGGCACGCGCACTGTGGCGGGCCGTGAGCTATACCGTTACTGCCGAAGGGGTGACGGAAACGATGCCGGAAACCGACGAAGACTGGCAGCAGTTGCGCGCACATGGGGATGCACTGGTAAAGGCCGGCGCGACGCTGTTGTTGCCGGCGCTGACAGTAAGTGCCGCGCCGACAGAGGAACGTCCTGACTTCCAGTTTACGCCGGCAGAAATCGCGCAACTGATGCAACAGAACAAAGTGGCTTGGACCGACAACGTCCGCAACATGCAAACCGCCACCTTGCAGATACTCGCCACCATCGAGAAGCGCGACATGCAGGCCTACATCGAAGCCGGCCCGGCGCTGAATGCCACCTGCGAAAGCTGTCATGCGCAGTTCTGGTACAAACCGCAGGACATGCGCTGAGTTGCTTCAGCCATAACAACAAGCGTGGAGACTTCTATGATCAAGCAATGCGCACGGGGAATGCTGTTGGCGTTGTTGGGCCTGCAAGCGGCGTGTCTGAGTGGCGCCGAGTCTGCGCTGCAGACAGATGGCGTGGTGCATGGCTTCACGTTGCCGAAAGCCAACAGCGGCCCCACCACGCTCGCCATCGCGCCGGACGGCGTCGTGTGGTTCACGCTGAGCGGTGGCAATGCCATCGGCCGCATCGAACAGAACCTGACCGGCTACGAAGAGTTTCCGTTGCCGAATCCGCAGAGCTCGCCGCGCATCATTGCGCTCGGCAGCGATGGCAACATGTGGTTCTCCGAACACACCGGTAATCGCATGGCACGCATCACGCCAGATGGCCTTATCACCGAGTACGCGATTCCGACACCCGACAGCCAGCCGCGCGCGATTGCACTCGGCAGCGATGGCAATATCTGGTTCGGCGAATTCGCCGGCGGCAAGATTGGTCGCATCACACCCGAAGGTGTCATTACCGAGTTCCAGATTCCAACACCCGACAGTGGTCCACGCGCGCTGGCTGCCGGTCCTGACGGCAACATCTGGTTCTCTGAATTCAAGGCCAGCAAGATTGGTCGCATTACACCCGCAGGCGTAATCACGGAGTTCCCGTTGCCACGCGCCAACGGTGGCCCGGGCGACATCACTGCAGGCAGCGATGGCGCCATGTGGTTTCTGGAGCTGTCGGGCACGATGGATGGCTTGCAGCCTGATGGCAACCGCATGGGTCGCATCAGCATGATGGGTGAAGTCACCGAGTATCCGTTGCCAAGTCCACAACCCACGGCGATCAACGTTGCCGTCGGTCCTGATGGCAATGTCTGGTACAGCAAGAACGCCACGCTGGGTCGTGTCACGCCGCAAGGTGAAATCACTGAGTTTCCGATTGCTGAAGGGCAGGCGCGCGCCGTGGGTCTTACCGCGGGCAGCGATCGTCAGCCACCAACGCGTCTGACCGACAAGCTGTGGTTCACCGATGGCGGCAACAACCGCATCGCCTATCTGCAATTCAAATAGATAACCGATGCGACTGAACAAATACATCAGCGAAGCCGGCTTCTGCTCGCGCCGCGAAGCCGACGACCTGATCACGGAAGGTCGGGTAAAACTGAACGGTGAAGTGGCCACCACTGGCGCCAAGTGGCTGGAAGGCATGACCGTGCATGTTGATGATGAGGAGATCAAACTCAAGGTCAGCATCAACAACAAGCGCAAGCATGTCTATATCGCGCTGAACAAACCCGTTGGCATTACCTGTACTACGGATCAAACCATCAAGGGCAACATCATCGACTTCGTCGATCACCAGGAACGCATTTTTCCGATAGGCCGGTTGGACAAGGATTCAGAAGGGCTGATCCTGCTGACCAGCAATGGCGACATCGTCAACCAGATCCTGCGCTCGGAGAATAATCACGAGAAGGAATATCTGGTCGGTGTGAACAAGGCAGTGAATGATGATTTTCTGCGCATCATGGCGCGCGGCGTGCGCATCCATAACCAGATGACAAAGCCTTGCAAGGTGTCACGCCTTGCCAAGTACGGCTTTCGCATTACGTTGACGCAGGGATTGAATCGACAGATTCGCTTGATGTGCGATGCACTGGGCTATCGCGTGACAGAGTTGCGCCGCATCCGCATCATCAATGTACAACTCGGTGCATTGAAGATCGGTATGTGGCGCAATCTGACGGAAAAAGAACTGGCGGGCTTGCTGCCAGGCAACAAGGATTGGTGAGGTTGTTTTACAACCTCACAAGCGAAAGCTTATTTCTGTTCCCAGGCACCAGCAGCGTTCTGCACGAACTGACCCTTGCCTGCACTGGCGCGCAACTTCTCGCCTGACACCAGGGCAACAGCGTCAACAGTGATGTTGTTCTTCGCAGCCAGATCAGCGTAAACCTTGCGACGACCGTCGTTCGTTGTCGTCACCAGTTGCTGTACTTCAGCAGTCGGATTGGCAACAACAGCACTGACATAGCCGTCGATGCGTTCACCAACCAAACCCTGGGCCTTGGCTTCGTCGAGATCAATCGCAAAGGCGCCGCTCGAAAAGCTCACGGCCAGGAACATTGAGAACATCAGCAAAAACTTTTTCATGACTTCATTCCTCTTATGATGGTCCGGTGATCAGAACAGGTCGGAGTTCGTGGCGAAGACATCATCCAGTTCCTTGTCGACCTTCACGCGGATTTCATGTTCGATCTTCACATTCAAATTGATCGTAATAGGCTCTTTCGGTGCAGCCAATTGCACAGTAGGCGTGCAAGCACTGAGCAGTGCTGCTGCCAGTAGCGTTGCAAACACGAGCTGTATATAGAAGAGCCTTGGAGAGACGAGCGTTGCAGCGAGAGCTTGGACATTTTTCATGGTGAGCAGTCCTTGTGAGCAGTGCGCGGATGCGCGTAAAGCAGTTGGATCATAGTATCTACCGCTATTGCTGAACGCCAGATGAAACCCTGAGTTGCGCGCCGGCTTCCCTTTGATTTCCAATACTTTACTGATATTGCCCTTGCAGGAAGCCTTCGATGTCGCGCGCGGCCTGCAGGCTCTTCAGCAAGTCCGGAATGTTGTCGGTGAGGTTGAGGTTCAGATTCACACGTTGATCCTTGCTCATATCAGGGTTGGTGCCTTGCATTTGCATCGCCAGTACCAGTTCACCCTCCGGTGAGTACTCAATAGTGCTGATGAGGCTGTCGAACTGGTAGTTGGCCAATGCCTTGTTGACCAGATCGATGCCGGGATTGCCGGCACTGCCGGTAACGCCAGCGC
The DNA here is from genome assembly GCA_040387155.1 of Pseudomonadota bacterium. Classification (GTDB taxonomy): domain Bacteria; phylum Pseudomonadota; class Gammaproteobacteria; order Pseudomonadales; family Pseudohongiellaceae; genus CAILUG01. The sequence goes on from JAZKEH010000677.1 coordinate 5,085, forward strand.
CATAGCGGATGTTGCCACCGGGTGCATCGCCGCGCAGGCTACCGCCGGTTACGACAACGCCGGTTTCAGTTAATGTCAGTGGCAGTTCGCCGCTGACAGCGCCATTCGCCTGCACGCCATCGTAGTCTGCCAGTTCCAGCATGCGTTCGAGTCGCAGACCGGAGAACACCAGCTTCAGGTCGTTACGCGCTGCGCCGAATTCATAGCGAAGATCGTTGCCGCCGATGGAACCGCCCAGCACGTCGCCAGATACCGAACTGACAAGCAGTTGGCGTGCATTGCGATCAAAGCGAAAGTTCAACTTGATGTTCTCGATCGGCACGCCGACATCGATACCATCGAGCGTGACGGTGCGTTCGGGTGTTTCCAGTGCAAAGGCAGCGCTTGTATCAAGGTTGCCGTTCAAATCGCTGGTGAGGCCGCGGAAGAAAATGTCGTCGTAGAAGCCGCCCAGGTTGTTTGCCTTCAATTCAACAGTGGCCTTCAACACCTCGGGTGTGGCTGCTGTTGCTGCCGTCGCATCGCTGCCGGGTTGCCACTCCAGCGTCGCCTGGGTCGA
>JAZKEH010000678.1:0-5034 GCA_040387155.1 Pseudomonadota bacterium
CTGCCGCCAGCAGGTGCGCATCAAGATAGCCAATGCCGGTCCCCATCAAGTGCTGCTTTTCCAGGAAGTACAGCACTTCGCGGTCAGTAGCAGCCGGCAGTGCGGGCAAGTCCTGCAGCCAGCCCAGAATCTGCGCACGATTCTTCAGGTTGCCGCAGGCAAGCTCGCCCACTACGAAGGGGTGAACCAACACCAGGCCTTCCTCCAGATACCAACTGAGGGAAGCGTCCTGGCCATTCAGATGATCAATCCAGATCGAGGTGTCCACCAGCATCATGCAGGCAATCTCAGGTTGTGCTTTTGCGCCGTGGCACCGGCGTCAGCCCGGGTTCACTACCGGCGAGCCGTGCCAGCCGCCGCGAACTTTCGCGTTGCACGAGTGACTGCAGTGCCAACCGCACCAGCGCGGATTTTTCGGTGATGCCGGTAAGTTGTTGGGCAGCTGCAAGCAAGTCATCGTCGAGATTGAGTGTAGTACGCATATTGCACCTCTGCTGATGATGAAAACGACATCATATGATTACACAAATGACGCCTTAGAGCATCAGTGTTGTACGTGAACGGACAGACTTGTGTCCTCCTCCGGTGACCTTGCTTGGCTGAGGTGTACGCAGGCGAACAGACCCTGTCTGCCGGCGTACACATTGTCTTGCCGATAGTAGTAACAATAGCTTGTAAGTAATTGATATAAATGTGCTTATTGATATGGCCTGCTAGTTGCAACCATCAAGAAGAATGTCGAGGGGATAACACCCATGTCCATGGATCGCAAAATCGAAAAGTCGCGCAAACCCTTCTATATCAAGCTGGGGGTAGCGGCAGTCATTGGTCTGGGCGTGATCATCGCAGGCTATGGCTTTATCCAGGATGCATCAGTACCCACCTTCCGTACCGAGAAGGCCAAGCTCACGATAGGTACGGTCAGCAGCGGCATTTTTGAAGACTTCATTCCGGTACGCGGGACAGTAACGCCCCTCAAATCCGTGTTGATGGATGCCGTCGAAGGCGGCCGTGTTGAAAAGATCTTTGTCGAGAACGGCGCTACGGTCAAAGCCGGCGATCCCATCGTCGAACTCAGTAACTCGACCTTGCAGTTGTCGGTGTTGACGAACGAAGCGAACGTCGCTGAACAGGTCAACGGCTTGCGCAACACACGACTTGCCATGGAGCAGAACCGCCTGTCGCTGAAAAGCGAGGTGGTGAACATGGACTACGACATCACCCGTCTGGAACGCCTGGTTGAGCGTCGCAAGGTGCTGGCGGAGCAGAAGATGATTCCGCAGGCTGACTACATCGATGCGCAAGACGAGCTCGCCTACAAGCGCAACCGTCGTGAGATAACACTGGAAAGCCAGCGCCAGGACGAGCAGATGCGGCTGGCGCAAGTGGAGGCAATGGAGGAAAGCGTAGGCCGACTGCAACGTAATCTCGAGGTGGCGCGCAAGAATCTCGATGACCTCATCGTCAAAGCGCCGTTCGATGGTCAGGTAAGTTCGCTTGATGTAGAGATGGGCCAATCGCTGATGCGCGGCGAGTCACTGGGACAGGTCGACGATACCCAGCGTTTCAAGCTGACAGTATTGATCGACGAGTTCTACATCACCCGCACCCGCGAAGGGCAGAGCGGTGAATTCACGCTGGGCGACAAAGCCTACAAGCTGCAGATTTCCCGCGTCTACCCACAAGTTACCGACGGCCAGTTTGAAGTCGACATGCAATTCGCCGGCACGGTGCCACCCGATATCCGCCGTGGCCAGACCCTGCAAACCCGCGTGCAACTCGGTGATGCCAGCGAAGCCTTGCTGCTGCCGCGCGGCGGCTTCTTCCAGGACACCGGCGGCAACTGGGCCTTTGTACTCGATGCCAGCGGCGATTTTGCGCTGAAGCGCAATCTCAAGCTTGGTCGTCGCAACGCAGAATATTTCGAAGTGCTGGAAGGACTCTCGGCAGGAGAGCAGGTAATCACCTCGGAATATGCGGCCTATGCCGACATGGAAAGGATCCAATTCAACTAACCGTCTGGCCCAACAATAACCAGAAACAACAGGGAGCTGCTCATGCTGTCATTGCAAAACCTTCGCAAGATTTTTCGTACCGACGAGGTGGAAACCACCGCGTTGAACGATATCAACATCAATATCAGCAAGGGTGAGTTTGTTTCGATCATGGGCCCGTCTGGGTGCGGCAAGTCGACGCTGCTCAACATCATCGGCCTGCTCGACAACTTTGACGGCGGCAAGTACTACTTCCTGGAAGAAGAAGTATCGACCTACAAGGAACGCCAGCTGGCGCAGCTGCGCAAGCACAACATCGGCTTCATCTTCCAGAGCTTCAACCTGATCGACGAACTGTCGGTGTTCGAGAACGTTGAACTGCCGTTGCTGTACCAGAAGGTGAAGGCCAGCGAGCGCAAGCAACGTGTCGAAGCGATGCTGGAAAAAATCGGCATTGCAACGCGTCGCGATCACATGCCACAGCAGTTATCCGGCGGCCAGCAACAACGTGTGGCAGTAGCGCGTGCATTGGTGGGCAACCCCAGCATGATCCTTGCCGACGAACCGACCGGTAACCTCGACTCCAGCAATGGCGAAGACGTCATGAACCTGCTGACCAAACTCAACCAGGAAGGCACCACCATTGTGATGGTGACGCACAGCCAGCAACACGCCGAGTACGCACAACGCATCATCAACATGCTCGACGGCCAGGTGCTGAACGAGAACGTGTTGCGCAAACGCATGCAAGCCTGATCCCTGAACGGCACGCCACCGGTGTGCCTCCAAAGAACGAATCCGAACCGTAAAGACAAGAGGCAGGAACCATGTTGCTCAGTTACCTGAAAATCGCGCTGCACAACCTGATGGCCAGCAAACTCTACTCCGCCATCAACCTGCTCGGTTTGGCGATAGGTCTGGCGGGTACGCTTGTCATCGGCCTGTTTGTGCTCGATGAACTCAGCTATGACAAACACTATGCCGATGCCGATCGCATTTATCGGGTGTCACGCGACTTCCCTACGCAGGGCAGCGGTCTCTATCTCGCCGCCAACGCGCCGCTGGTAGCACCGTTATTGAAAGCGGATTTCCCCGAAATCGAACAGAGCGCCAGGATCTTCGGCGGCCAGGCCTTGCTGAGCCATGACGACAAGGCTTTCTATGAGAGCAACATTCGTTTTGCCGACAACGAGATCTTCGACATCTTCTCGCTGGAGTGGATCAGTGGAGATGCCAGCGACGCGCTGACGCGGCCGTTCACGATCGTGCTCACAGAATCCATCGCTACCAAGTACTTCGGCAACGCGCCTGCACTGGGCCAGACGCTTACACTCGAAAACCAGGTGCCGGTGGAAGTCACCGGCGTTATCCGTGACCTGCCACGCAACACCCACCTCGACCTGAGTGTCATCGTCTCGTTGAGCACGGTGGCGCAGATCGTCGGCGAGCGCTTCCTGCAGGAATGGGGCGGCAACAACTTCCATACCTATATCAGGCTGCAACCTGGCGTCAGTATCGATTCCATCGCAAGCCGCTTCCCGGACTTCCTCAACCGCCACTTTGTGGAGAACGCCTCGACTTTCACGGGCATGACCGCAATGCCGATTGCAGACATCCATCTGCATTCGACGCGTCAGTTCGAGATGTCGCCCCCGGGCAGCATGAACACTGTCTATGTATTCAGTGCGGCTGCGTTGTTCATCCTGCTGATTGCCTGTTTCAACTTCATGAACCTGTCGACCGCGCGTTCCACCCGCCGTGGCAAGGAAGTCGGTATGCGCAAGGCGCTCGGTGCCAGCCGCGGCCAGATTGCTGGCCAGTTTGTCGGCGAGTCGGTATTGCTGACTGTCATCGCCAGTGTGATGGCATTGGTGCTGGTGGAAGTGGTACTGCCTTCGTTCAATGCTTTTCTCGGCAAGGAGCTTGCGTTGAACCTGTTCAGCGAGCCGCTGGGAGCCGCGGCTTTCGTCGCACTGATCGCCGTCGTCGGTTTGTTTGCCGGTAGCTATCCCGCCTTCTTCCTGTCTGCTTTCAAACCGGTGCAGGTATTGCGCAGCGCGCTGGCAGCCAGCGGTTCCATGCTGTTTCGCAACACATTGGTGGTACTGCAGTTCGCCATCGCCATCATCCTTGTAGTGGCGACACTGGTTGTCACACTGCAGATGAATTTCGCCCGCAACATAGAGCTGGGTTTCCGCCAGGAACAGATCCTGGTATTGACGGGTTCACCCACTGCTGGCCTTGGCCCGCAGTGGGAAGCGATGCGCGCCGAGTTACTGCGCAACCCCGACATTCTTGCGGTAACGGCCTCGGCCCAGACACCGCTGCAGATCAATACCAATGGGGCGGGGGTGCGCGCTGAAGGTCAGGAGCAGGGCACTGCATTGCCCTTCATGCGGGTGGATTACGATTTCTTTTCCACTTACGACATTCCCGTACTGGCCGGGCACGGATTCAGCGCGGATTTTCCTGCGGATCGCGTCTTTGAACCTGTGGCAGATGCAATGGCTCCTGAGGCCGGCTTCGTTATCAACCAACTCGCTGCCGAGCAACTCGGCTGGACGCCGGAAGCTGCCCTTGGCAAGTCAATGACAGTGTCTTTCAACAAGGGACCTCATGCCGGCCAGGTAGTCGGTGTTGTCGGCAACAGCTATTTCGAGTCGGCCCGTAATGCAATCAAGCCGATGGTGTTTGTAATGCCGGAATACTTCGTCGATGGAGAGGCTTTGTTGCAGAACGCTTCATTGCGCCTGTCCGGCAACGACTTGCAGGCAACGCTCGCTTATGTCGATCGCGTGTGGACCCAGTTCATGCCCGACTTCCCGATGTCACGCGCCTTCCTCGATGACAACTTCGACGCGCTCTACCAGGCAGAAACCCGTCAGGGCAGTGTCTTCTATGCCTTCGCCTTGCTGGCCATCTTCATTGCCTGCATGGGTCTCTACGGGCTTGCCTCGTTCAACGCAGAACGCCGCAGAAAGGAAATCGGTGTACGCAAGGTAATGGGCGGTTCGGTATGGGGCATCGTGCTGTTGCTGAC
>JAZKEH010000679.1:0-2483 GCA_040387155.1 Pseudomonadota bacterium
GCAGCGCGTGCGCGTCTTCGCGCGCATCGCCCCGGAACAGAAGCTGATGATCGTGCAGGCCCTGCGTAGCTGCGGCGAAGTGGTGGCGATGACCGGCGACGGCGTCAACGATGCTCCCGCGCTGGAAGCTGCGCACATCGGCATTGCGATGGGTAAGCGCGGCACCGACGTCGCGCGCGAGGCTGCCGATCTTGTTCTGCTTGATGACAGCTTCGCCTCCATTGTTGGCGGTGTTCGTCTCGGCCGCCGCATCTTTGCCAACCTGCGGCGTGCTCTCACCTACATCACCGCCATCCACGTGCCGATTGCAGGTCTGGCGCTGTTACCGGTCTTGATGGGCCTGCCACCGATCCTGTTTCCGATGCACGTTGTGCTGCTGGAGCTTGCCATCGATCCCATCTGCGCGCTGGTATTCGAGAGTGAGCCGAGCGAGAGCAGTGCGATGCGACAACCCCCGCGCCGCCCTTCGGAGTCCCTGTTCGGTTTGCATCAATTGCTGGTGGCCTTTGCCCAGGGTGCGGGTGTGCTCATCGGCGTAATGGGGCTTTATGTATTCCTGTTGCAGTCACACACAGAAACCGTTGCGCGTGGCGCTGCCTTCGTCGCCTTGATCCTGTCCAATCTGTTGCTCGCGCTGGCAGACAGTATGGCGATGGACAGCAGTCTGTTTGCGCCCCATCGGCGGCTGTTCTGGCTGATCGCCGGCACACTGCTGCTGGTGCTGGTCATCATGTATGCCGTGCCGCCACTGGCGACCATTCTGCGAGTCGCGCCAGCACTGGTTCCGCTGTTGCTGGCAGCAGGCGTCGCCGCCCTCAGCAGTGGCTGGGCCTGGTCAGGCACACAGCTATTGCAGAAGCTGACCGGCAAGCAAACAAAAACGGAGCATTCATGAAGGTCCTCGTTTTCAACGCAGGCAGTGCCAGTCTCAAGTTCGGTGTGTTTGATCTGCAACTGCCCGACAGCCGTGTGTTCAAGGGCGAGTTTGAGCGTTTCCGCGCGGGCGGCAGCACGCTGCATTTCCGCAATGGCGGTGAGGGGAATACGGAACAGGCCCGCAAGGAAGTTGCTCCAGATTTGCAAGCCGCCATTGACCGCGTGCCTGCAATCCTCAAGGAGTTCGATCATGAAAATTTCGATGTGATAGCACACCGCGTTGTCCACGGTGGAGCAACATTCCGCGCGGCAACGCTGATTGATGACGCTGTCATTTGCCGCATTGAGGAGTGCAGCGCGTTGGCACCGCTGCACAATCCAGTCGCGCTGCTTGGCATTCGCAAGAGTGCTGAGCTGTGGCCTGCACTGCCGCAGGTGGCAGTGTTCGACACCGCCTTCCATCATAGTATTCCGGATTACGTGCACACCTATGCCGTACCACGCGAGTGGCGTGAGCGTGGACTGCGCCGCTACGGCTTTCACGGTACGTCGCATCACTATGTGGCGCTGCGCATCGCAGAAGCGCTGGGGACACCGCTGCGCGAACTGCGTCTTGTCAGTTGCCATCTTGGTAACGGTGCCAGTGTCTGCGCCATCAGTCATGGCAGTTCGCTCGATACGTCCATGGGCATGACGCCGCTTGAAGGTCTTGTGATGGGAACCCGCGCCGGTGATGTTGATCCTGGCATCTTCACCTTTCTCGCGCGCGAATACGGCCTCGATGCGGCTGCGGTTGAGCAGCGCCTTACCAACGACAGCGGACTCAGGGCGCTGGCGGGTACGGCCGATCTGCGTGAGATCGAACAGCGTGCTGCCAGCGGTGATACTGATGCCCAACTGGCGATCCACATCTATGCCTATCGGGTGCGCAAGTACATTGGTGCCTATGCCGCTGCCATGGGAGGTCTTGATGCTGTCGCCTTCACTGGTGGCATCGGTGAAAACTCTGCTGCCATGCGCCGTCGCATCTGCGAGCGGCTCGAGTTTCTGGGGTTGTATCTGGATCAGGATCGCAATCAGGCACCGGTGCTTGATGACTTTGCGCCACCGCAAATCCAGGCAGCTGATTCGCGTGTGCGTGTGATGGTCACGCGCACAAATGAGCAATACATGATCGCGCGCGAGGCCGCACAGCTACTTCAAAAAAATTCATTGCCACCACAGAGTTTCCGTATCCCCGTTGCAGTGTCGGCGCGTCATGTGCACTTGTCGCAGCCTGCTGTGGAGGCGCTGTTCGGCAAGGGACATCAGCTGACACTCGACCACACACTCAGCCAGCCGGAAGGTTGGGCGGCGACGGAGACGGTTGAGGTAATAGGGCCGAAGGGATCGCTCATGCATGTGCGAGTGCTGGGACCAACGCGCGTCGCCAGCCAGATCGAGGTTTCGCATACCGACACGTTCACACTGGGAATTGATGCGCCGTTGCGCGACTCTGGCAGGCTTGATCAAACGCCTGCAGTGCGTCTGCGCGGGCCGGCCGGCGAAATCACAACGCAAGGCCTTATCGTCGCGGCCCGTCATGTCCATCTCAATTCCACTGATGC
>JAZKEH010000680.1:0-2411 GCA_040387155.1 Pseudomonadota bacterium
ATTGCCACTGGCAAGCGCGCGCTTGATGACAGCGGGAAAAATTGAATTGTGCAGCAGCAAATATTCGATCGTCTGGTAACGCGGAAAGGTCAGCAGGATGTCACAGAGCGGATCTCCCTTGCGCAACATTGCAGCCGTACCCGGTTGCATGTGGGTGGCGCCGTAATCGACAAACAAATAGGGGCGCAATTCACTGATGGCCGCGAGCGGCGCGTATGTTGTGTAGATTTTGCCGGTAACGCCCGGTGTGTCGGCCAGCGTGATCAGCTGGAGGTTCAACGCTTCATCCCCCGTGCGTTTGCGAATTTCGTTGGTCAAATGTTCCCAACGCGGCACATTTTTGGGCAGCCATGTTCCCATCAGCACCAGCAAGACAAACACCGGGCTCAGCATGAAGGTGAATCTCCGTACCGCGAACAACGCCGGTACAGCGATGGGCGACGTGTTGTCGATACCCGGCAAGGACAAACCGCCAAAGCCGTAGGCCGCCGCCAACAACAGAAAGGGCAAGGCCGGCAGCAGGTTGCGGCCGTCGTAGGAGAAGAATGCCGCCCAGATCAGTAAGTAGGCGGCCCCAACTATTGCGCAAAAGCGTCCATTGCGTTCCTGCCAGGCCATGACAAAACCGGTACCTGCCAATAGCACTATCCCCACCGCTACTATCGACTCACCGGCGATGCCGGTCGCCATTGGCAAAGTCTCCGTCAATGCACGCCACATCCTGTCGATGAGGGTTTCATTGCCATAGATTTCGCCCGTGACATAGGCAAGCACACTTTCATCTTCGGGTTGCAGCCATACGAGTAGATACCAGGGCAACGACAGCACTACCAGAGCGATCGCTGGTCTCAACACCAGCTTCCACTGCTGTCGCAAACTCCAGCAACCCCACAGAAACAATCCCAGCGCCAGCAACCCACCCTGTTTCGTTAGCAGGGCCATTGCCGTGGCGACGGCGGCGTACAATAACCAACGCTCGGCGCGCACGGCATCGTGCTGCGCCAGCATTATCCAGTGGCCAGCCAGCAGGATGGCGAAGGTCAGCGGCACGTCGACATAGCCGGAATCGAGCACTGCGCGATACGGTCCCAGCAGCAGGGCTGTTGTGACGGCACCCGCGAGCAACAACGTCCAGCGCTGCCAATGCAGGAACAGCGCAAGAAAAATCAGCACCAGCGCCAGCGGAAACAATCCCATCCAGACACGCGCAAACAGATCCACTTCATTGCTGCCCAGCCACAGGTACAACACCGACCAGCCCGCCGGTATCAACTGCGGATAGCCCCAGGTCAAATACGGCCAATCACCCTGCGCCCAATCCAGCGCCCAGCGGTTCCAACTGATGACAGCGTCCCAACCTTCGAGCGTGCCGGGCCAGTCACCGAGTACCGTCCGCAGCAACTGCACGAAACAGAACAGGTAAACCAGCGCAGCCATTACACTGATCAGCGACAGCAGATGGTGCTCATTGGCGGGTTCGGGCTGCGATTTGTGGGTGCGAATCAGATACAGACAAGCCAGTGCCTGTAGCAACAGGATCAACAGAAAGCTGATGACAGCGCTGGCAGTGAAGACAAACAGCAGCGTATCGACGGGCGGCATGGCCAGTGTTTCCCGACGCGCCAACAGCAGGTGCAGCAACAACCCCGGCAACAAGGTCAGCTGCATAAGACCAGCGCAGCCGGCCAACAGCGTTCCTATACCGATGTCGGCCAGCACGTTCATGTCAGTTCGTCAGCCACTGCCGCGGCAAACTGACAACGCCAAGTTCAAGGCCTTGCTGCTCAACATTGAACTCGGCGACCTGTCGTACGCGTTCGTAAATGTGCAGGCCGCGCTCGCACAACAGATAAACGTCGAGACCGTAACAGCCTTTCAATAACGGGAACGCAGGCAGCCTGACAGTAATTGACCCGGTGAGGTCCGCACCAACGCTCAGCGCAATACCATCGTTGACGGTGCCAAGGCTTGCAACGTTGCGGCCATCGCCTCCAAGAATGATCAAACCAACACTCGGCACCGGCAGGTCCGGCGCAGAGCTGAACCTGACTTCCACCTCGATGTCGCTGCGTCCGCTTTGCACGGTGTGCACCTTGGCGAGATGCCCATCAACACGCACATTCACTTGCATTACCCGTGGTACCGGTGTGCCCGCCGCTGCACTAGTCGTGGCTGGTGCAGCAGCACTCGCAGCGGCCACAGCCGCCGGTGTAACCGTTGGCTCCACTATTGCCGCCTCACGTTGCAGGAATTCGCTGTAGGCAGTGATGACCTGTGCCGGCGGACCTTCGCTGCGTACAGTACCCTGGTCCAGCCACAGCACACGATCACACAGCGCTTCCACCTGATAGAGCGAGTGCGAACAGAAGAAGATCGTCTTGCCGAGCTTGCGGAATTCCATGATGCGATCA
>JAZKEH010000681.1:0-1858 GCA_040387155.1 Pseudomonadota bacterium
GTGAAAGGAGTTTTTGCAGCTGCACGAATCACTGGGCGATATTCTTCTTGCTGTACTTCTTCACTTCCGCCGCTGGGGCCTCCAGGGTTGGCTGCCCCCCTGTGTCCTTGGGCAGGGCCTGGGTCACCGGAGTGCGCTTGGGGCCGGATCCGTTGCCTCGCTTCGGCATGACGACCTTTGGTGAATCGGCTCCGGGTCCTGCGGTGCTGAAACATTTCGGCTTTACGGCTGATAACGTAGCTGCCACTGCTGAAGCGATGCTCTGAGGAACGTTTTGACGGGCCATAGACAGGGGAACAACAGAAAAAGGTGAGCTACCGGATTGCGATCAATGGATTGGGACGTATCGGCCGTTGTGTGCTGCGGGCCTTCTTTGAGAGCAATGACCACGACGGACTGGAAATTGTCGCGCTGAACGAACTGGCCGATATCCAGACGCTGGCCCACCTCACGCGCTACGACAGTACGCATGGCAAGTTTGCCGGTGCTGTCGAAGTCGATGGCGCTGCCCTGATCATCAATGGCAAGCGTCTCGCCGTTTCCAACGTGCGCGAGCTGCAGTCACTGACCTGGCGCGAACAGAACATCGATCTCGTGATGGAATGCACGGGCAGCTTCAGTGATCGTGCTACTGCTGAACTGCATCTGAAGAGTGGCGCCGGCCGTGTGCTGTTGTCGCAGCCTGCTGCTGCCGCAGCGGATGTGGATGCAACCATCGTCTATGGCGTCAATCACCAGACGCTGCGTCCCCAGCACAAGCTGGTGTCCAACGCGTCCTGCACCACCAACTGCATCGTGCCTGTCATCCAGGCATTGCATAACGCAGTTGGCATCGAACATGGCGTGCTGACAACGATTCACTCAGCGATGAATGATCAGCCGGTACTCGACGCCTACCATCACACCGATCTCCGCAAAACACGCAGTGCAATGCACTCAATCATTCCGGTCGACACTGGTCTTGCGCGCGGCATTGATCGCTTGCTGCCAGAACTTGCCGGTCGCTTCGAAGCGCAGGCCATGCGCGTGCCGACGATGAACGTGTCGGCCATCGATCTCAGTGTTGTTGTCACCAAGGCCGTGGACCGTGATGCGATCAATGCAATGTTGCAGGCCGCCGCCCGCGCCTATCCGCCGGGTGTGTTGGGTTGCACCAGTGAACCGCTCGCTTCCTGCGACTTCAACCACGACCTGCGCTCTGGCATCGTTGATCTCAGCCAGACCCGCGTCAGCGGCAAGCATCTGGTGAAGGTGCTGGTGTGGTTCGACAACGAGTGGGCCTTTGCCAACCGCATGCTGGATGTGGCGAAGTTGCTGGGCCAGCTCCCTCAGCAATAACACTTTCGCGTGGAACATCCATGTTTCACGCAGCAATCTTCCTGCACAAATTAACCTGATATTTAAGCGTTTTTACTGAGCGCTTAACCTCGTAACCTCACAATTCGCAGCGTGAAAAAGGTAATCGCTGTAAGTAGAAGTAGAGAGGTCGATGTCATGCTGCATTACATCCAGACGTTTGATACTCGTGCCTTCCTGTCCCTGAACCACAAAGCCGGCAGTTTGTTGCTTAGCCGCCTCTCCCTGCTGATTTCCCGCACCGCCGATGGTTGGCTCTACTCGCTGCTGGTGCCACTCACGATTGTGCTGAGGCCGCAAGCTGCGCGTGAAATCCTGCTGTCAGCACTGCTGGCGCTGACGATTGAGCGCAGCTGCTACTTCGTCCTGAAAAATTCACTGCGCCGTGCGCGACCACAACAAGCACTGGTCGGCTTCATGGCAAAAATAAAACCGGCCGACAAGTTCAGTCTGCCTTCCGGCCATACGTCGGCCGCCTTCCTCTTCGTCACCTTTCTGTGCC
>JAZKEH010000681.1:1868-2559 GCA_040387155.1 Pseudomonadota bacterium
GTCGCCGCTGTTTGCGCCACTGTATGTGTGGGCCGCAGGCGTTGGCATGTCACGCATCGTGCTGGGTGTGCACTACCCCACTGATGTGTTGCTCGGCGCCTTACTAGGATCTTCCGTAGCCATGAGCGTAATCTGACCTGATGAAAATTTTGTACGGTGTGCAAGGCACCGGCAATGGCCATATCAGCCGTGCCAGCGCGATGTTCGAAGCCTTTACCAACCATTCCGATCTCGATGTCACCTGGCTGCTCAGCGGCCGCGAACGCAATCGCGGCATGGGCGCCATTACCAATTTCGAGTGGCGTCCGGGTCTCACTTTCATCACCGAGAACGGCAAGATCAACATGCTGAAGACGGCGCGCCACAACAACCTGTTTCGTTTCTGGCGCGACATCAACGAGTTGGAACTGAACAAGTACGACCTGTTGATTACCGACTTCGAACCAGTGCTCGCGCATGCAGCGCGCAAGCGCGGCCTGCCCACTGTCGGCATCGGTCATCAATACGCCTTCCGCTACGACATACCGCTCAAGAATGCGAATCCTGTCGTCAAAGGACTGATGACGCACTTTGCACCAGCAACGCGCAGTGTCGGTTTGCACTGGCATCACTTCGGCCACCCGATTCTGCCGCCGATTGTGGATCTGCACATTCCGGTGATTCCGCCAGTGATCCAGCAGGACAAGGTCAT
>JAZKEH010000682.1:0-499 GCA_040387155.1 Pseudomonadota bacterium
CTCGCGCCAGCGCCGCAGCCATCGATCCGTGGTATCTGATGACCGACCGCCGTCGCGAAAACAACCTGCGTGCGTTCCAGGAGCTGTGATGACAATGCCGCGTTCCTTTTTCAAACGTCTGCTGTTGGTATTGGTCACCGCCCTGGCTCTGTTCTTTGTTGGGTCCTGGGTCTATGCCTTCTATGTCGATATCGGGGTAGAGGCACGCAATCCACCACCGGGTCGTCTGGTGGATATTGGTTCCACCCGATTGCACATGTACTGCACCGGCCGTGGAAGTCCGACCGTCATTCTGGAAACCGGATCCAATGCCTGGTCGTCTTCATGGAGCAAGGTGCAAACGCAACTCTCCGCGCATACGCGGGTTTGTTCCTACGACAGAGGTGGTCTGGGTTGGAGCGAGTCTGGCGTTCTCCCAAGAAATTACACAACACAACTGTCAGAGCTGAATGCGTTGCTCGAGAAGTCCGGCGAGGCGGCGCCCTATGTAATGGTCGGT
>JAZKEH010000682.1:586-1614 GCA_040387155.1 Pseudomonadota bacterium
AACAGTCATGGGAGGCGTTTACAAGCTTGGGCTAGCCAGTACCGTGCTCAAACTGGTGTCCAGCGCAGACGCTCCCAACCCATTCTTCGCGTCCATGCAAACCGATGACGTCGGATTCCTTGCACGCTCAATCCCGGGAATTCTTGCCGAGGGCAGCAATATGGAGACGTCGATGCAGTCCTTCAGTGTGATACCGCCAATAGGCAACCTGCCATTGGTTGTCATTGAATCGGAAGCGGTAATGCAGGTTCCCGGCATGCCTGGCCTGGGGGAGGAATTGAAAGCAAGGTCCCATGCCGATCAACTGGATTTGTTGAGCTATAGCACCAATGCCAGTTATGTCCTGGCTGAAAGCTCCGGCCACAATATTCCCAACGACGCGCCGGAAGTTGTGGTCGCTGCGGTTATCAACGTGTTGCGGCAGACAGCAGCAAGCACCGGGAGACCTGACGTGCAGTTGCAACCCTGAATCCGGGTTTGGACCTGTCGACACCCATCCCCCCGAAGAGGGGTTGTTGCCACCATCACCAGTCTCTAGCATCCATGTCTTCAAAACAGGAGTCCGTACGCATGAAAGGTAATCGTTGGTTGTTGGCCTGCAGCTTGTGGGTGGTGGGTTTGAGTGGCAGTTTCAGCAGCGCGCAGGCGGCGCTGATGATCAGCGCTGAAGAGCAACAGGTATTTGATCTTGCCGCTGAGCTCTACCCCACGTTGTTTGTGAAGGGCTCGGAACTTGGCACTTATCAGGGCTACACCTACAAGTATTTTGCTGAGAGCAAAGTCTATGTTGGCCTGAAGGACTCCCATGTGTTTCTGATGGGTGGCCAGTTTGGTCCGGGCATCACTGACAAGGGCAGTGTCACCGGCGTGTTGACCGCGTTGCAGGCGATGAAAGCCGCGAAGCATCCCACCACGCCGGCCGCCGGCAGTGCCGCGTTGGTTATTTCGGCAGCGAGCACGTCTACGCTCAACGGCACGTTGAACAAGGCAGCTGCCCAGTTTGAAGCCGGCAGCAGCGACGCCACCAT
>JAZKEH010000682.1:1624-3888 GCA_040387155.1 Pseudomonadota bacterium
GGCAAGGTTTATTACCTGGAAATCTCTTACAGCAAGGCCAACAGCAGTGTCGGCGCAGTCAAGCTGGGCGACGATGCCAGCTTTGCTGTGGTCGCGCAGGCAACCGGCCCGCAAACGGGGATCAGCATTGATCTGGTGAACCGACGCATCAGCTTCACCAACGTGTCACTTGCCGGTGGTGGTCTCAGCCTGGTGCTCAACGGCACGCTGGAATATCCACCCAACAATGTCGCGGCAAATCGCGCGGCATGTGGCTGAACCCGGGCTCTTCACAGGAGCCTTAACGATCCGCCATCCACCAATACTGCCATGTTTCCCCAATAGCCTTGCCACGCTGTTTCAGCGTGGCACTCAGGCGCATTTCCTGCACGTCCTTGTTTGGCAGTACACGCAGCGTCATGCGCCAGGTGTCGTTGTGCGGATTCTTGCGCGCGTTCTGCCAGACAAAGGTGCCGCCTTCCAGTGAGCTATCGACGGTGACGTTGCTGTCGTCATTGAGTAAGTCGAGCGCGGCGCCGCCGAAATCCACGACAAACTCTATCGAGCCGTCGCCGCGCAGACTTTCGCCATAGCGGGTTGCAACCACTTCTGCCAGTGAGGCAGGTGGCAACTCGCCGAAATGGATTTCGTAGTCGTACGCCAGCACTTCGCCCACCTGCGGCATCGTGGCCGGTGACCACAGCAGCGCGACGTTGTCGGCATATTCATGCGGTGATTCGATTTCCAGCAGATGCAGCGACCCGCTTTGCATGCTCTTGCCGGGCACTATCCAGGTATCGGGGCGCAGGTGATAGTCGGCTTCGATGTCCTGGTAGTGTTCGTAGTCGCGATCACGTTGCAGCAGGGCAAAGGCCTGCAGATCGTTGCCGGGCAGAATGTCGGTGCGGGTGTGGGGTGGATTGACCAGCGGCCGCCAGACCTGCTCGTTGTCGGTGACGATCAACAGGCCATCGGAGTCATGCACTTCCGGCCGGAAGTCGGCCGGGCGCTGCGCTGAATTCTCGCCGTACCAGAACATCGTGGAGTAGGGCGTTAGGCCGAGTTCCTTCACCGGCTGTCGCAACACCAGTCGCGCTTCGGCAGTCAGGCGTATCTGTGCGCCTGGCGTCAGCACAAAGCGGTAGCCGGCGACGACGCTGGGTCCTTCGGCGAGTCCGTAGAACACAAAGTCGGTGTCGGTGGCAGCGGGTTCCTGCAACCAGAAGGTGGTGAAGTCAGGAAATTCTTCGGGTCCGTCATTGGTATTCACGGCAAGCGCGCGTGCCGACAACCCATACTCATGGAACGACGACACCATGCGGTAGTAACTGGCGCCCTGGAACAAGCCGACAGGTTGCAGTTCACCTGTTGCATCGCGCCACCACAGATGAAAGCCCGAGAAGCCGAGATCGGGTGGCAATTGCGGAATCAATGGCTCTTGCGGACCGTAGTCGAACAAAGCTGGCGTGAAGAGTATGGGTTCACTGCTGCCATCGGCCGTCAGCGCATGCATGTCGACCGATTTTTTATACAGATAGCCGCTGTGAAAGAACGTCAGTTCAAACGGCAACTGCTTGTCGTGCCACAGTGCCTGTTCGGGCTTGTACTGGAAGTCGCGGTATTGGTCGTAACCGAGTTCGTTGAGGAAGGTGGGGACAGCGCGCGCATTGGCGTCGTAGGGTTGAGCTGCCTTTTGCTGTACCAGTTCTGTCAGCGTCTCCAACGTCATCGCTGGCTGCGCCGCAACAACCGGGACTGTCAGCGTCAGCACTAGACACAGCGCAAAACGTTGCAGGCGCATAGCCAGACGCAACCGTTCGCAAGGCCCGCAAACTTCGTTCATGGAGCGCTCCCCTGATCAAGAGCGTCAGCATGGGGGAACTTCGTACCAGGCAGATAGCAGGCGTTTCCCTTAAAGCAGCGTTCGCAAATCGCGTAACGAACAGTGCCAGCAGGCAATATTTTCATCATGGGCGGGAATTTTTGCCGGGTGGCACCGCCAGTTGCTGTGCCAGTGCTGCAGACACCACGGAAAATCGGTTGAATGCACTGCAAATTTTCGCGTGGCACCGCTCTTGCTTTGTTCTGGTTTTGGGCAGGAAGCCGCTGGCTTCCGTTGACGGCATGTTGCCTGCCCTGGCCAGTTAAGGACGGCTGATGATGAAAGTTCTTATGGGTGTGCCCTATCCGCTCGGTGCCGATTACCGCGGAGAGGGCACCAACTTCTCGCTGTTTTCGCAAGTCGCGGAGCGGGTGGAACTATGTCTGTTCGATATCGACGGTAA
>JAZKEH010000682.1:3898-7667 GCA_040387155.1 Pseudomonadota bacterium
GGCATGGCTATCTGCCCGACGTGAAGCCCGGGCAGCTCTATGGCTATCGTGTGTACGGACCGTGGCAACCGCAGGCGGGCCATCGCTGCAATCCCAACAAGCTGTTGCTGGATCCCTACGCCAAGGTCATTCATGGCCAGGTGCGCTGGGACGATGCCGTGTTTCCGTATGAGATGGGGCAGGATCACAACGTGATGAGTACGACTGACAGCGCGCCGTTCATGCCGAAGTGCGTCGTTCACGACCCGCGTTTCGACTGGAACGGCGATGAGCGCATCTCAATGCCGCGCCACGAGCTGATTGTTTATGAAATGCACGTAAAGGGTTTCAGCATGCGCAATCCTGGGGTGCCGGAACATCTGCGGGGTACTTATGCTGGCCTCGCCAATCCCGCCAGCATCGACTACCTGCAAAAGCTCGGCGTCACCGCAGTGGAGCTGATGCCAGTGCACCAGTTCATTCATGACCGGCATCTGCTTGATCGCGGACTGCGCAATTACTGGGGCTATAACACCATCGGCTTTTTTGCGCCGCACGACGAGTACGCGGCCGCGAATGAGCCAGCGGGCATCGTCGACGAATTCAAGGGCATGGTGAAGGCGCTGCATGCCGCCGGCATCGCCGTCATTATCGACGTGGTCTACAACCACACGGCCGAAGGCAATCATCTGGGGCCGATGCTGTCGTTCAAGGGCATCGACAACGATTACTACTACCGAATCGTCGGCGACCAGCGCGAGTTCTACATGGACTTCACCGGCACCGGCAACAGCCTTGACATGCGCAACCCGCATACATTGCAGATGCTGATGGACTCCCTGCGCTACTGGGTGCTTGAGATGCACGTGGACGGCTTCCGCTTCGACCTTGCCTCCACACTGGCGCGCCAACTGCACGCCGTGGACAAGTTGAGTGCGTTCTTCGATCTGATCCAGCAGGACCCTGTCATCAGCCAGGTCATGCTGATCGCCGAGCCGTGGGATGTTGGCGATGGTGGTTATCAGGTAGGCAACTTTCCGTCGGTGTGGAGTGAATGGAATGGCCGCTATCGCGACTGCGTGCGCGATTTCTGGCGTGGCCATCCGCACACACTGGGCGATGTAGCGTCGCGCTTTACCGGCAGCTCCGACTTGTACGAGCACAGTACACGGCGGCCGTCTGCCAGTATCAACTTCGTCACCGCGCACGATGGCTTCACGCTGCACGACCTGGTGTCGTACAACGACAGGCATAACGAAGCCAACGGCGAGGAAAGTGGCGAGAGCAACAACTCTTCCTGGAATCACGGTGTTGAGGGTGAGACGACTGATGTCGGCATCCAGCTGCTGCGCGCGCGCCAACAGCGCAACTTCCTTACCTTCCTGTTGCTGTCGCAGGGGGTGCCGATGTTGCTCGGCGGCGACGAGATGGGACGCACCCAACGAGGCAACAACAACTGCTATTGCCAGGACAATGAACTGTCCTGGTATGACTGGGAGAACATTGATGCCGATCTGCTGGAGTTCACCCGCAAACTGATCGCGCTGCGGCGCCAGCATCCGGTGTTCCGTCGCCCGCGCTGGTTCCAGGGCATGCAGGTTCACGGTGACAACGTTGAAGAGATCATGTGGTTCACGCCAGCCGGTGAACGCATGCAGGAAGCCCATTGGGGCGAGGGCACCGTCAATGCACTGGCCATCTTCCTGAACGGCGAGACCGACTTCCAGATCGATGCCTTTGAAGATCCCGTGCGCGATGCCAGCTTCTACTACGTCATCAATGCGCATCATGAAAAGCTGTCAGTGGTGCTGCCGGAGATCAAGGGCATCACCCGCTGGCTGCGCAAGTTCGACACCGAACGTGGCTGGATGCAAACGTCTGAGAAGCTTGCCGCCGGCGACCGGGTGGAAGTGGAAGCGCGCTCGTCGTTCCTGTTGTGTAGCCAGGAGTAGCGACGATGCAAGCCGATGCCGTTGCCACCTATCGCGTACAGCTCACACCGGCGTTCACGCTGGATGCGGCGGCGGAGCTGGTGCCGTATCTGGCGCGGCTTGGCATCAGTCATCTCTACACCTCACCGTCGCAGCAGGCAGCGAAGGGCAGTACCAATGGCTACGACGTCATCGATCCTGCCACCGTCAATGCAGAACTGGGTGGGCAGCGCGGCCACGATAAACTGAGTCGCAGCCTGCGCACGCATGGCCTGCGACGCATGGCCGATATCGTGCCGAATCACATGGCGATCAGCGGTGGCAATCCGTGGTGGTACCGCGTGCTGAAGCACGGACGCGCCAGCCGGCATGCCACCTGGTTCGATGTGGACTGGGAAGCGTCCGAAGCCAACTGGCCTAACCGCGTCTTGTTGCCGGTGTTGGGCGACCAGTTCGGCCGCGTGCTGGAAGCAGGTGAGTTGCGGCTGTCGCATGCGCAGGGCCAGTTCACGCTGCACTATCACGACAACACGTTTCCGGTAGAGCCTTCTAGCACAGCCGACATGCTGCTGCGGGTGGCCGATGCACTTGGTCATATGACGCTGGCATTTCTGGCTGAGAGTCTGCGCTGGCTGCCGCACCCCGGCACGTCGATCGAGTCGTTTGTGACACGCCGCTATCGCGACCAGACTGTGCTGGGTGAATTGGTGGCGCGGGTGTGCACAGAAGAACCCGACGTCGCAGCGGCCATCGATGCCGAAACCCAACGAATGAATGCCAGCCTGCAGGAACTGGGCGAACTGATCGAGAAGCAGAACTACCGGCTTGCCCACTGGCGCGCTGCTGACCTTGACCTTGGCTACCGCCGCTTCTTCAACATCAATTCACTGGTGGGCCTGCGGGTAGAATTGCCGGAAGTCTTCGATGCCGTCCACGCCTTGCCGTTGCAATGGCTGCGCGATGGCGACATCCATGCGTTACGAGTTGATCATCCGGATGGCCTCCGGGATCCAGCCCAATACATGCAGCGGCTGCGCGAAGCAGCGCCAGAGGCGTGGATAGTCATTGAGAAAATACTGGAGCCGGGAGAGCAGCTCCCGCCCGACTGGCCAGTCGATGGCACCACCGGTTATGACTTTGCCAATGTCGTGCAGGGTTTGTTTGTCGATCCCGCCAACGAAGCAGCACTTACGCGTTGCTATCACGACTTTCTCGGCAACGACACGCCGTGGCAGCAGGTACTGCAAACCTCGAAGCGCTGTGCCTTGAATGAGTTGCTGGGCAGCGAAGTCTCGCGCCTCACTTCGCTGCTGTGGAACATCTGTGAGCAACACTGGCGTTACCGCGACTTCACGCGCGCGGTGTTCACGCAAGCCATCGTCGAGATTGCGCTGGGCTTCGAGGTGTACCGCAGCTATGTGCAGCCAGACACACCGGTGGCAGCCGCGGATCGTCGCTACATCGAGGCCGCTGTCGCTGCTGCCGGCGCTACCAATCCCACACTCGATACCGAACTTTTGCAGTTCATTGGCAAGCTGTTGCTGTTGGAAGTGAAGGGCAAGCTGGAGCAGGAGTTCGCGCTGCGCTTCCAGCAACTTACCGGTCCCGCGATGGCGAAGGGGTTGGAGGACACCGCGTTCTATCGCTACAACCGCTTGCTGGCGCTCAATGAAGTTGGCGGTGATGCCGGTCACTGGAGCTGCACGCCAGCGGAGTTCCACGCCTGGTGCAGCGCTGCGCAGCGCGAACGGCCGCTGTCGTTGCTGGCGACTTCCACCCACGATACCAAACGCAGTGAAGATGTGCGCGCACGTCTCGTCGTGCTCAGTGAAATTCCACAACGCTGGAGCGATACCGTC
>JAZKEH010000683.1:0-2146 GCA_040387155.1 Pseudomonadota bacterium
AACCAGCGTGCTCCACACCACCACATTGATGGTGCCGGTTTCATCTTCCAGCGTGACGAACACCACGCCGCTCGCGGTGCCTGGCCGTTGACGACAGGTAACGATGCCGGCCGCGTAGATGCTTTGCTGGTGCGAGGCATTGCTGACGTCTTCAGCTGTTTTCAGGCGCAGGTCGTTGAGTTTGTGGCGCAGCAGGGCGAGCGGGTGGCGGCCCAACGTAAGACCCAGGCGGCGATAGTCCGCGAGCAGGTTTTCACCTTCGGTGGGAGACAGTAGGTCAGGTTGGTGCTGCTGGCGTTCGTTGATGGTGAGCGGCAATGCTTGCGAGGAGCTGCCGGTGGCGGTGTTGGGTTCGATGCCGAGGGTTTGCCACAGCGCCATGCGGCGGTGCCCGGCGAGGGTAACCAGCGCATTGGCTTCCGACAGGCAGTTGAGATCGCGTTTGTTGTGTGGGGTGCGTTGGAAAAAATCGGCGCTGTTGGCGAAGAAACGCGTGTCGCGCGCTTCGACGATACGTTGGCCGCTCGCTGCGCTCAGACCCTTGATCATGCGCAAGCCGAGACGCACGGCGGGCTCGCCGTGTTCGCCGGGTTCCAGCGTGCAATCCCAGTCACTGGCGCAGACGTCGGCAGGACGCACTTCGACGTTGTGGCGCTTTACGTCTTGCACGAGTTGTGACGGGGAATAGAAGCCGAGTGGTTGGCTGTTGAGTAGCGCCGCGCAAAAGGCGGCGGGCTCGTGGCATTTGATCCACGACGACACGTAGACCAATAGCGCAAAACTGGCGGCGTGGCTTTCGGGAAAGCCGTAGTCACCCAAGCCTTGCGCCATCTGGTAAATCTGCTCGGCGTATTCTTCGGTGTAGCCGTTCTTCGTCATGCCTTCTATCAATCGCACCCGGAAAGGTTCGAGACCGCCGCGGCGTTTCCACGCCGCCATCGCACGGCGCAGGCGATCAGCTTCGCCGGGCGTGAAGTCGGCGGCGACCATGGCGATCTTCATCACCTGTTCCTGGAAAATGGTGACGCCGAGCGTGCGTTCCAGCACTTTCTCTACTTCTGGCGATGGGTAATCCACTGCCTCCAATCCGGCGCGGCGCCGCAGATACGGATGCACCATGCCACCCATGATCGGGCCGGGTCGCACGATGGCGACCTGGATGACGAGGTCGTAGTACTCGCGCGGTTTCAGTCGCGGCAGCATCGACATCTGTGCGCGCGATTCCACCTGGAACACCCCCACACTGTCGGCGCGGCACAGCATGTCGTAGACGACGGGATCTTCGGCGGGGACGTCGTGCATTTTCATCATGGTGCCGCGATACAGATTGATGTGGTCGAGCGCACGACGGATGCAACTCAACATGCCGAGCGCGAGCACGTCGACTTTCAAAAGGCCGAGTGCATCGAGATCGTCCTTGTCCCATTCGATGACGGTGCGGTCCTTCATCTGCGCGTTCTCGACCGGCACCAGCCGCGTCAGCTTGCGGTTGTCGATGACGAAGCCACCGACGTGTTGTGACAGATGGCGTGGGAAGTCCATGATTTCAGTGACGAGTGCCTGCAGGCGGCGCCGGCGAGTTTGTCGACCTGGTCGAGCGAAAAGCCCAGTGCCTTGCCGACGTCGCGCAGTGCACTCTTGGGGCGGTAGCGGATGACAGTGGCGGCGATAGCGGCGCGATCACGCCCATAGCGATTGAAGATGTACTGCATGACTTCTTCGCGGCGCTGGTGTTCGAAGTCGACGTCGATGTCGGGCGGTTCGTTGCGTTCCTTCGACAGGAAACGCTCGAACAGCATTTGCATGCGGTCGGGATCGACCGCAGTAATGCCGAGGCAGTAACAGACAGCGGAGTTGGCGGCCGAACCGCGGCCCTGGCAGAGGATGTCGAGACTACGCGCGTGCCGCACGATGTCTTCGATTGTGAGGAAGAAGGAGTCGTAGTGGAGATCGGCAATCAGGGCGAGTTCTTTCTCGACCAGGTTGCGCACCTTGTCGGGTATACCGTTGGGATAGCGAACGTTGGCGCCTTCGTAGGTAAGAGTACGCAGATGGCTCGTTGGTGTGTGGCCGGCAGGTACCAGTTCTTCCGGATATTCATATTTGATTTCGCTGAGTGAGAACTGACAGCGGTTGGCGATGGCAA
>JAZKEH010000683.1:2156-4002 GCA_040387155.1 Pseudomonadota bacterium
GCAAGAGTTTCGAGCAGCAGTTCAGCAGGATAGATATTGGCGAGGCGACCGATGGGGCGCAGGTAGCGTTCGCCGTTGGGATAAAGCGCAGAACCTGCATTGGCTACCGGAACGCCGATGCGGATGGCTGTCACCACATCCTGCAGTGCCTGGCGTTTGCGGATGTGCATGTGGACGTCGCCGCTGGCGACCAGCGGGAGTCCGGTGGCAGTGCCGAGTTCAACAAGTTGGGAAAGACGATGGACATCGTCGGGGCCACGATGCAATTCGACGGCAATCCATGCGCGGTTGTTGAAGGTGGCGGCGATCCACTGGGCTTCGTCAGCCAATCGCGAGGTTTCATTATGCAGGGGCACGCCATGACGTCCCCGTAGGGACTCTTCGGCGAGAGCATCAGCGGGTACAGAGGCCGGTGGTAACCATAGCGCAAGACAATCACTTGTATTGACGAGGTCGGCACGCGAAATACTGTACTCACCCTTCGGCGCACGCCGTCGTGCCAGTGTGATCAGTTCACAGAGATTGCCGTAACCGTTGAGATTCTCGACGAGCAGGACAAGCCGCAGCCCATCATCCAGTTTGAACTCACTGCCAATGATGAGTTTGAGACCTTTGTCTTTGGCTTCTACATGCGCACGTACAACTCCCGCTACTGAGCACTCATCCGTAATCGCCAGCGCGGCATAACCCAGCTTCGATGCCTGCGTGACCAGCTCTTCCGCATGCGAGGCGCCACGCAGAAAGGTGAAGTTGGTGAGGCAGTGCAGTTCGGCGTAGGCAGGCAGCATGGTTCTTTACTCAAATAAGGGAGGGCGCGCCATGGCGTGCCTCTACGCGAACACACCGTGCAGATACCAGTGCTTGCTGCGCCGGTGCTCACGATAGATCCAGAAGGTCTCGCCTTTTTTGTTACGGGCAATGTAGTAGTCACGCCGCGCGCTGTTGCCATCCCACCAGCCGGACTCGATGCGTTCCGGGCCGGCAACGAATTGCAAATGGCCTTGGCAAAGTGGAGTGCCGTCTTCGGTGGAGAGCGAACGTGGCTCGCGCAGCAGCCATAACGGACGTGGCACTTGCAGTTTCGGTGTGTGTGGCAGTTTGGTCATGGTGGCTTCAGTGGGTTGCCACGCATGCTCGGGCCGATGGTCATCCAGTGCGCGCAGACGATAGACCCTGTCGTTGCTGAGACGTGTCACCAGTTTGTCGATCAGATGATCCCAGCCGATGGCGCGGCTCTTCGCATCGGGAATCAGGCTGCGATTGCTTTCGTCGAATTCCAGCAGTTTGTCGGCGGCGATGCCGAGGGCCAGGATCGGCGCGCTCATCTGCATTTGTGTCAGTTTCTCGCGCGCGAGTGTGAGGAAGCGGTCGGCGCTGCGTTCTGGTGTGGCGACACCGATCACGAGGGTCGTGCGGCCGTGGTTCATGTGTTCGAGCAACAGCTGCCACTGTTGCACGCCGGCGCCACGCGCACGCAGGAAACCTTCGAGTTCCTGCAGCAGGCGTTTCAGCGGGAACAGCAGCATCATGGCGTCGTTCAACTCGAAGCCGAATTCAATACGGCTGGCATAAGTGTCGGGCGGTGTGAACCAAAGACGCGGATCAGCGGCGCTGCCGAGCGCCTTGTCGAGATCAAGCTGATAGGCGTGACCAAAGCGGCGATTGAAACCGGCACGTGGCAACTGCAGACATTGGCCGATGGTACGGACGCCGAGGGTTTGCAGCGTGGTCAGAATGTCGGCAGGCCAGTCGAACAGCGTCAACGGCAGAGTGGCGAGACGTTCGGGCAGCAGCGCGCTGTCCTTGCACATGCGGGTGGCTATGCCGTTGCTGCGTGCCTTGGCCA
>JAZKEH010000684.1:0-3284 GCA_040387155.1 Pseudomonadota bacterium
AACCACCCAGGTCAATGGCCGCATCAGAAACGACCTGACAAGTGATGAACCGGAACGCGAGAATCGCTATGTCAATTCGAGCAACCTGAATTTCTCGATGAACGGTGGCAAGGCAGATGTCGATCTTTCCACGATTTCGGGCGGCATTACGCTGCGCAAAAAATAGCGCTCAAGCACCAAACTGGGCGACGCGGTCAATCAGCCAATAGGCGGCAGGGATGCCGATGATGTAGGAAGCCAGCAAATCACTGCGTCTTCTGAAAGTATCGTGTGAAGTGGTTGGTTGCCATTTCAGCGCTCTGACTGCAACAAGTACCAATGCCATGACAGTAAAGATAAAGAGCAGCTGACCAGCTTCGACGCCAAGATTGAAGAACAGCAATGAGAGCAATACTTCGTTCTCTGCCAAGCCGATCTCCCCAAGCGCACTGGCAAAGCCGAGCCCATGCAACAAACCAAAGCTGAAAGACACCAGCAACGGAAAACGATAGGTCAGACTATCGAACTGCTGCCTGCTGATTTCATGCGCGAGAAAAACGATTGAGAGAGCAATCGTGGCTTCCACCGGCGCAATAGGCACCTGCACAA
The DNA here is from genome assembly GCA_040387155.1 of Pseudomonadota bacterium. Taxonomy (GTDB): domain Bacteria; phylum Pseudomonadota; class Gammaproteobacteria; order Pseudomonadales; family Pseudohongiellaceae; genus CAILUG01. The sequence continues at coordinate 589 of JAZKEH010000684.1, forward strand.
ACCCTAGCGAAGACAGTGATAACGAAATCGAATGGGCCAGCGTAAAGCCTGTCACCGTAAGCAGAATACGGCGAGGCGAACGAGCGATCACCAATAGTCCCAGCACAAACAGCAGGTGATCATAGCCACCAATGATGTGTTCAATGCCGAGCAGGGTGTACTGCTTCATGACAACAAAGGGTGTCATTGCTTCCGGCACGGTCCAGAACACCTCACTCGGCGTGAGCATCGCCATGGTGGCGCCACCGTCCAGCCGATTCAGGCGATAGAACGTGGCCAACGACGGATTGAACAGCGGGTACTGCAGAGAAAATTGCTGTCCCGTCAACTCACCCTCACAGCGCATCGTCTGAGCCGTTGCATTATTCTGCTGCAGGGTGGCGCAGGAGTCAGGCCATACAAGAGCAGGGATATTGGCAGCTTCCAGCGTGGGTGGACCCCGCATTGAAAACTGATAGATGCCCGGCAATGTTTCGGTGATTGTGACGGCCAAGGGAAGAGCGTCGTGGGCATTGGCCGCAGGGAATATCAGCACCAATACAAACAGCAGCAGGCTACGCAAGACTGTCTGTTGTTGATGCAGAAAATTCATTGAGCTGGTTCCAGATCTACCTGTACCTGATAGCCAGCTATCACTTCTGCTTCAGCTGCCTCGCGACTACTCAGCAGCGCCTCGTAGCGGTAATCGTCTTTTACCTGCTCACGTATCTCTTCAAGAGGAGGAGTTGTAGCCGCAGTGCGATTGACCAGCATCACCAGATGATAGCCATAACGCGACGCAATCGGGCCGTACCAGTGATCGCTCGCAGGCGCCAACTCATCAAGCTCGCCAACAAAGTCCGCACTGAAATTGTTTGAAACAAAATTACGCGTGCGCTCGACGTAGTTCTGCAGAAACGGATAGCGGTCGCCATGTTGGCCGGCATCTGCAAAGCTAATGCCGGCACTCTTCGAGAGCAGCTCTTCTGCGCGCGTGCGTGCGACATCCATTCCCTCTTTTTCACCATCAAAGAAGATATGGGTAAACGAATAGGAGGGATCAACCTGGTAGTTCGCCAACCGCTGGTTGTAAAAGTCGCTCAGCTCGGCGTCTGTGGGATTGATGGTATTGATCGCAAGATTCTCGAGCAGGAACTCAACCTTCTGTACGAGCCGCTGCTTGATGATGTAGTCGCCCTTCTCCATTTGCATGCGCAGCGCCTCACGATAGAGAGCTTCTTCTCGCACATAATCGGCGACTATCTCCGCACGTTCTTCATCGCTCATTGCGTCCAGCCGCTCATTGAATACGGACGATTCAAAGGTATTGGCTTGGTACTGCATATAGTCAAGTAGCGCGGCCCTGTCGACCACAATCAGATCGCTGATACCAGCATCAGCTTCCTCAACCGCAGGAGCCGAAACCTGCCCGTACGCCACAAACAGCAAGCCGCCTATCAGAATGAAGTGCAGCAACGGCTGTTTGAGGAGATTGGGCATCTTGTCAGTAGCGGAAGGTCTTGGTGTATTTGAGGGCGATCTCGGCTTTCTCTGAACTGAGGTGGGAGAACACACCCTCCGAATCAAAGTTGTAGTTCACCACGAAGTAAAGATCCTCACCGGCCTGTGGATTCCAGCGTAAGCGGCTGTTGAGACCGAGACTGCTGGAATTGTTGTCATACTGGATCAGATTGACCCATGACCACTTGGAGTTGAACGCATAGTTGGCGTTTGCACTTACCAGCCGCACATCAAAATTGCCGGTGGGCAATTCAATCTGCTGATAATCGTAGTTCCAGCTCAGGTAAAAATGTTCATCCGGTCTCCAGTCAAAACCTAAGCGGATACGGTCACGATCACCGTTATAAAACTCCCCTTTCGCCAACTGGATATTGGGCGCAAAAATGCGCTGGTTCGACATGCCCATTTCGATGTTGACATCGGAATAGGTGTAATTACCCGCAGGAATAAAAATGCCAGGACTGATCTGGAAGGGCGTGCGCAGCCCTTCGCGGTTGCGGCTGAAGCCAACGCCAAGTTGATCACCGCGATGCGTGTTGATGTTGAAAGGACGCATGAACCAGTTTTCACTTTGCATTTCTTTCGTGTCGAGATAGCGGGTGTGCTCGAAACGGGTAAAGGCATTGAGGCTTCGGACCAGCGGGTGATTGCGCAGGAAGTAGCGACCGCTGCCACCTACCCATGCCGTATCCACGCCGGTGCGATTGGCAAAACCCAACGCAGGGTTGTAGTCCTGGCCATAGTAGTAATAACCAGTACCACCGCCAAAGCCATTGTTCTGGGTCTCCAGGTTGGCGTTGTAACCATAGGCTTTGTCATCGCCAGTGCGACCTTCCGTGTCGGTTTGCTGGTACCAGACATCACTGCGCAACGTGTGACTGCGCGAAAAGCGGGTGTTCTGATAGCGGAAGTCTGCGCCAACCAGGCTGTTGTCAACCAGACTGTTCGGGTTGCCGCTGGTGGCGATCACACCGATGTTGGATTCTCCCAGGACGTTGACGGTTGCGCGACCGACAAATAGCTGCTCGGAATCCATAATGCCATTGTCGCCTTGCTGAACAGCCAATGCGCCAACGTTCCATTCGCCAACACGTCCAGTCAGTTTTACACCTGCTTCAATATCCACCGGCTGACCGGTGGGACTCAAACCGATGCGGCGTGAATAGAAGGGAATGCCGTTCTGGTTGTTGCCGAAT
>JAZKEH010000685.1:0-1560 GCA_040387155.1 Pseudomonadota bacterium
GAATGGTGCCGTCGCGGCGCAGCACGTTGCCACGTATTACGCCGTCTTTCTTCGCGCCCAGCCGCTCGATTGCACGCTGGCTGGCGAAGTTGAAATTGTCAGTGCGCCAGCCGACTACGTTACAGCCCAGCGTGTCGAAGGCGTGCGTTAACAACAGCAGCTTGCATGCGGTATTCACATGCGTACGCTGCACGCGTTTGGCGTACCAGGTGTAGCCAATTTCCACTCGTTTCACTGCAGGCAGGATGTCGTGGTAACTCGTGGAGCCGAGCACCTTCCCACTGGCCTCTTCAATGACAGCGAAGGCAAAGCGGTGGCCTTCTTCGTGGCTTTTCAGGACAGTATCAATGTAGTCGCGCGTCTCGTCGGGTGCTGGCACCGACGTGATGCGCAGCTTCCACAACTCTCCATCCGCCGCGGCAGCGCGCAAGCCGGCTTCATGTTCGATTGTGAGTGGCACGAGCTTTACACCGTGGGCGCTGAGAGTGACAGGTTCGACAAACGTCATGTGGGTATCAACTATTCTCAACTAATGCGGACGAAGATCTTCGCCGACTCCATCTACGAACAATTCCACTTTTCCGCACTGAGGGCAAACGTAAACGTCAAAGCGCTCTTTGTTGACGAACAGCTCTCCCAACTCACCGAGGACTCCCCAGCGGGTTCCTTCGTGGAATTTCTTTGTCCCGACATAATCGAGTCGTACAGCGCACCGAAGGCACTGCAGAATTTTGGCGCTTCTTGTCATGTTTGCTCCTCGCTTGTGAACTGAACTTCACCCTCGATTTCCACCGGAATGTTGAACGGTAATCCCGCCACTCCGACTGCACTGCGCGCATGCGCGCCTTTCTCTCTACCGAACACCTCAACAATAAGTTCCGTGAACCCGTTGATGACCGCCGGCTGCATGCTGAACCCTGGCGCGGAGTTGACCATGCCGAGTATGCGGACCCAATGGGTGATGCGATCAAGGTTGCCCAGTTCACGTTGCAGGCTGCCGAGAATGGCAAGGCCAGTCAACCTGGCTGCCAGATAGGCCTGCTCTTGCGAGACCTCTGCTCCGACTTTGCCAAGTGGTTGCGCGACTGAACCATCCGTGTTGGTCGGACCGTGACCAGAGATCAAGGCGCGATTGCCAACAACCCGTACCCAGGGGAAAAGCAGAGCGACACCGGGCGGCACTTGCAACGGAGCCGGCAGGACGAGACCCAGTGCGTGAAGACGCTGTTCAATTTTGGACAAGGCACTGTCTCCGCGTGGTTAGCTTCATTCTCAACAAGAGTCGGCCGCTCGATTGCGCCCTCAATTGTCATTTCATACCCATCATCAAAATACCTGATTTCATGCCTGTCGCTATCTGGTGGAAGGGTAAGCACAAAAGGGGTATATAAACGAGGTGTTTCAGTTTTGCTGGAAGAAAGGGGAGTCTGATGAATTTTCGTCGCGGGACAGCCGAATGCATCGCGTTTTTGATTGGCGCCTTGTTCTCGATCACAGCGCAAGCGCAGGCGATACGCGAATGTGTGGTTCCGCAGGGTGCCGGAGGCTCGCTTACCCTCG
>JAZKEH010000686.1:0-3916 GCA_040387155.1 Pseudomonadota bacterium
GGGCAGACTGGAAATCACCTCTGTCAGTTTCTTCTTAACGGCAGAATCGTAGATTTCATTAAATGGTATTTCGTCATCGCCGGCAGGTTCGATGTCGTTGTCTTCGTCATCGAGGCTGAATACGGTGGAGCCGCTGACCATTTCCAGCGTTTCAAAGTACTCCTCCATCGTCTCCTGCATCTCTTCGGCAATTTCGCGGTCGGTCGCATGGCGGCCCAACCGGCCTTCAACCGCGCGGATGGCTTCACTCAACTTGCGGCATTTCTGCTGCACAGAGCGTGGCAGCCACGAATGGCGGCGCAGCTCATCAATAATCGCGCCGCGGATGCGGATACTCGCGTACGACTTGAAGCTGGCACCCAGCGTCGGGTCGTAGATGCGCGCAGCTTCGAGCAGCCCGATCAAACCGACCTGGATCAGGTCGTCGATGGTCTGCCCCGGGGGCAGGCGCACGCAGATGTGCTGGGCAATGGACTTCACGAGGGCCAAATTTTCCTCAAAAAGGTGATTGGCGTTGCTGTAGTGCTTCTTGCCGTAATCAATCGCTGCATTGCTCATCATCATGCACCTCCAACTGCTGCTAAAGATTGTTTACTTGCCGGCTGCTTGCCCGCTACCGCTTTGACGGTGGACAGCTGCCCTGCGAAAAATTCGAGAAAACCATTGCCGCTCGCGGGCGGTAGCGCCAGCAAACTGTCGGCCAGCCCTTTGAAGGCGATGGCTGACGCGCTGTGCGGAAAGGCATCGACGACCGGCTTCTGCAATTTGACCGCCTGTTTCAATTTCTCATCGTGTGGCACACAGCCGAGATAGCCGAGCGACACATCGAGATAGGTGTCGGCGACTTTTGCCAGCTTGGCGTACAGCTGGCGGCCATGGGCGCTGTTCTGCACCTGGTTGCACAGCACCTGGAAGCGTTTGACCTTGTGATCGAGGTGCAAGACCTTGATCAGCGCATAGGCATCGGTAATGGAGGCGGGTTCATCGCAGACAACGACGATGACTTCCTGCGCTGCCTTGCAGAACACCACCACGCTGTCGGCAATACCGGCAGCGGTGTCGATAATCAGTACTTCAACGGCGCGGTTCAGCGCATCGAAGGCATGGATCAGGCCGGCGTGTTCAGTCATCGCCAGCTCCGTCATGCGTTTTACACCGGAGGTGGCCGGCACAATGCCAATGCCATGCGGGCCTTCAATGATGATTTCTTCCAGCGTTTTCTGGCCGGTGATGACGTGGTAGAGGTCGTACTGCGGACGCAGGCCCAGCAACACGTCGATGTTGGCGAGACCGAGGTCAGCGTCCATCACCATGACAGATTTTTTCTGCTGCGCCAGTGCTACTGCCAGGTTCACCGAGATATTCGATTTGCCAACACCGCCCTTGCCACTGGCAACCGCAACCACACGGGCAGGGTGTGCTGGCGGTTCGGCAATCGGACTGTCTGGCTTGTGTACGCGAGTCATGCTCATGCTTAGCTCATCAAGAAGGTGGAGCCGGCGACATCCTGCTGGTTGGCGCGGAGCTGGGCTTGTTTATAGGTGCGGATGATGTCGGCCAGCAGTGCTTGCGCAATGACGGGCTGGAAATCGTCGGGGACTTTCTGGCCGTTGGTGGTAAAGGCCAACGGCGTTTTGTGCCGGATGATGCTCGACAGCACCGGACCAAGACCGTCGCACTCATCAAGCTTGGTCAGGATGGCAGCGGCAGGACGGAAGCGGCTGTAGGCCGCCACCGTTTCGTCGAGAATGCCGGTGCGTGCCGTGGCCGGCAGCACCAACAGTGATTTGATGTTGTTGTCGGCGTGCGTCAGCATCGCCATCTGTTCGTCGAGACCCTTGTCGCGCTGGCTCATGCCGGCGGTATCAATGACAACGAGTTTGCGCGTGCTCAGCGCATCGAGTGTGCGTGACATCTCTTCCTGGCTGCTGACGAACTGCACCGGAATACCGAGGATGCCGCCAAACGACACCAGCTGTTCCTGGCCGCCAACCTTGTTGCAGTCAGTGCTGATGAAGGCGACGTGCTTGCGGCCATGGATTGCCGCAAAGCGGGCGGCAATTTTTGCCGCTGTCGTGGTTTTGCCGACGCCGGTGGAACCGACGAGGGAGATGATGCCGCCCTCCTTCATCAGGTCCTGTTCCCATACCTTGATACGGCTGCCAAGCAGGCCGAGCGTCTTGCGCCAGCCCATCTCGACGTCGTCACACGGCAGTACCTGATCAACAATCAAACCGGCCAGCGAGCGATCAATGCTCGCCATCTCAAGACGGTTGATCAGGGCATAGCGATTCGGTTGGTTGCGGCTCATGTCGCGCCAGGCAAGTTGCGCGAGTTCGCCTTCAAACAGTTTGCGGAGTTTGTTGAGTTCGGACTGCATGTCCTGGATGACGGGTGACAGTTCAGCATTGGTCACGCCCGACTTCGCCGAAGGCTCTGCGGTCGCGAGGCCAATGCCTTCCATTTCAGGCACATAGTCACGCGACGCGGTGATTTCGGTAACGTCGTCAATGCGACGGCTGGCGATAATGACGGCATCATTGCCGAACGCGGCGCGAACCTTGTTCATCGCCTGGCGCATGTCACTGCCAACAAATTTTTCTACGTGCATCGCTTTACCCTGCCTGACGGTTGGGACCGTCGTTTATTTGCGCTTCAGTTTGCCTACTGTTGCCACTACCTTGACCTGCTTGCCGCCGGGGACTTCACCGTAGGCCATCACTCTCAAGCTTGAGCTCGGGCTGCGGGTGAAACGGAACATCCACAACCGCAGGTCTTCACTCGTCAACAACACCGGCGGTTGCCCGCTCATCTCCAGCATGTCTGCTGTGTTGCGAAGGTCGGCCAACAAGCGCTCTGCGAGACCAGGTTCGAGCGCTGTTGGTAAACCTTTTCTGGCGTTGTGAACCATGTCTTGCAAGAGCTGTTCCATCTCTGCATCCAGCGTAATTACCTTGATTTCCGGGGCCATGCCGACGATTCCCTGGCAGATCGTGCGGCCAAGCGCCACGCGAGTGACGGCTGTCAGCTCGTCAGGGTTTTGACTCGTCGGAGCTTTGGCGGCCAGCGCCTCGGCAATGGAGCGGATGTCCTTGATCGGCACGTTCTCTTCCAGCAGGTTCTGCATCACTTTCAGCACAGTGCCCAGCTGCAATGTTTTCGGTACGAGACTCTCCACCAGTTTCGGCGCGCTCTTCGCCAGCGAGTCCAACAGCTTCTGGACTTCGTCATGGCCGATCAGTTCATAGGCATGCAGTTTCAGCGTGTGGCTGAGGTGGGTCGCGATAACAGTGCTGCAATCCACCACGGTGTAACCCTTGGTCTGTGCTTCTTCGCGCTGTGAGGCGTCGATCCAGACAGTGTCGAGACTGAAGGCGGGGTCTTTGCCAACGATGCCGTCGAGATCGCCAAACACCTGGCCGGGGTTGATCGCCATTTCTTTGCCGGGATGTACCTGGCCTTCGCTGATTGGCACGTCGTGCAAGGTGATGCGGTAGCCGTTCGGTGGCAGCAGCAGGTTGTCGCGGATGTGGACGGAGTGGACGAGGAAGCCGAGTTCCTGCGACAGCTTCTTGCGGACACCCTTGATGCGCGCCAGCAATTCGCCGTTCTGCTTCTGGTCCACCAGTGAAATCAGGCGATAGCCCACTTCGAGGCCGATGATGTCCGTGCTCAGCACGTCATCCCATTCCAGTTCCTTGTTCTGTTCGCTGACCGGCGCCGCTTCTTTCGGTGCTTCCGGCAACATGGCTTTCGTCTGGGCTTTGACGCCCAACTGGTGGCCGGCCGCCAACAAACCGCCGCCGATCGCCAGGAACATCAGGTTCGGCATGCCGGGTACCAGCCCGAGCGCGCCGATCATGCCGCCGGTGATGTTGTAGAGTCTGGGGTTCTCGAACAGCTTGAAGCTGTCGGC
>JAZKEH010000686.1:4016-8895 GCA_040387155.1 Pseudomonadota bacterium
GTGAAGCGCGCCGTTACTTCCGAAATTCGGCCAGCACCCTTCGTTACCACGACGAAGTTGATGATGATCAAAATCGCGAAAACCACGAGACCTACCGCGTAATTCCCGCCAACCACGAATTCGCCAAAGGCTTCAATCACGTGGCCGGCAGCGCCAGGACCGTTATGGCCGTACATCAGTACGACACGGGTGGAAGCCACGTTCAGTGCAAGCCGCAACAACGTTGAGACCAGCAGCACAGTCGGGAAAATGCCGAACTCAAGCGGTTTCTTGATGTAGACCGCCGCCAGCAAGATGATCAGCGACAGCGCGATGTTGAACGTGAACAAAAAATCCAGCGCGAACGGCGGCAGCGGCAGGATCATCATTGCCAGCAGCAGCACCACCAATACCGGTGCGCCGAGCGCCTGCAAGGAGGCGGCGTTGAATTTGTTGCCCATCAAGGTCTGGCTGAGTGCCTGGATCATAATCGTTGCTCTGCTCTTTGGTTCTTCTTTGGGTACTGCTTCTTAGGCCTGCAGGTTCTTGCTCTGGTCGTAGGCCGGCGGTACCGGCAGGTTTGTTGGCGGTGGCGGCGCCGTCTTTTTCGTCGCTACTGCGCGCTTCAATTGGTAGATCCACGCCAGCACTTGTGCCACCGCAACGAACAAATCTTCGGGGATCTGTTTGTTGATATCGGTAGATGCATACAAAGCGCGTGCCAACGGCGGGGCCGACAAAATAGTGACGTTATTCTCTTTGGCAATTTCGCGGATTTTGGCGGCGACAAGGTCCTTACCCTTCGCCAGCACCACTGGTGCACCCCCGCCCTGCTGGTCGTAGGCCAGCGCCACCGCATAGTGGGTCGGGTTGGTGATGACAACGTCGGCCTTCGGAATGGCGGACATCATGCGGCGCTGCGAGATCTCCTGCTGGCGACGGCGAATGGCGCCCTTCACTTCCGGACGGCCTTCGGACTCCTTCATCTCGTCCTTCACTTCCTGCTTCGTCATCATCAGTTCGTGCTTGTGGTTCCATATCTGGTACGGCACGTCGATGCCGGCCACCAGCAACAAGGCTGAACTAAAACCCACCAGGCACCACAGCATCAGGCTGCCGGCGTCGTTCAGCGCGCCATCAATCTGGCCGAGCGGCAGCATGATGACCTGATCGAGTACGGAGCTGAGGATCATGTAGGCGATGCCGCCGACCAGGGCGACCTTGGCGATGGCCTTGACCAGCTCAACCACTGCTTTGACGGAAAACATGCGGCCGATACCGGCGATCGGATCGAGGCGATTGAACTTGGGTTCCAGCATGGTGCCGTTGAACGACCAGCCGCCGACGGCAACGGGACCGATCAGCGCCAGCAGGCAGATCAAACCCATGAAAGGCAGCAGTGCCAGCATGATGCTTTGCGAGAACAGGCTGAGCTGTTCTGTCATCGCATCGGCGCTGATCGTCATGTCGGCATCGAAACTGAGTCCTTGCGTCAGCACATTCTTGAGATTGGCCACCAGGGCCGGCCCTATCCAGAACAGCGCAAGGCCGGAACCCAGCAGCGACAGCAGCATGTTGAGTTCGCGTGAGCGAATGACCTGGCCTTCTTTGGCGGCGTCCTCCAGCCGCTTGGAGGTCGCTTCTTCTGTCTTTTCTGCCCCACTTTCCTCAGCCATCAGAGGCCACCTTCGACGATTTCAGTCATGAAGACGAGCGTGGCTTCCATGAAGTTGGCAAACAGCGGCAGCATGACTGGCACGCACAGCAGCATCAGTACAAAGCCGACGAGGATGAGTAGCGGAAAGCCAAGCGAGAACACGTTGAGCTGCGGTGCGGCGCGCGTCATGACAGCAATGGCAAGGTTGACCAGGAGCAAGCCGACAATGACCGGCAACACCAGCAAGGTGCCGAAGACAAAGATCTGCGACGAGAAGGCGACGATGCTCTGGAAGAACACGACGTTCAACACGAACTGCTGCAGCGGGATCGTCTGCAGACTGGCGGCAATGATTTCGAGCAGACGCAGATGTGCATCGACGCCGAGAAAATACAGCGTCGCCAATATCGTATAGACCTGGCCAACCACCGTGCTTTCGGCGCCGTTCTGCGGATCAGCACTCGACGCAAAGCCAAGCCCCATCGTGTTGGCGACGGTATGACCCGCCAACACGATGGCGGTCATGATGAAATGGAAGATAGTCCCGAGCGCGATGCCAACCAGCGCCTGTTGAATGACATGCAACAGTCCTTCGGCAGAGAACACATCAATATCACCGGACGCGGTGATCGTCGGTTGCAGCAGGAAGGTCACGGCTACCGCCAGCAGGATGCGAATGCGCACCGGTACCGAACCAGCTCCAAAGAACGGCGCTGCCATGAAGAACGCACTGATGCGCACAAACGGCAGCATGAAGGCGTTGATCAGGGACAGCATTTGTTCGAGGGAGATCGTCATTGGGCGAAGGCCTAGCCGATCAGGTCGGGAATGCTGTGGAACAGGTTCTGCGTGAAGTCGATCCACAGTTGCAGCATCCACGGGCCCATCACCATCAAGGCGACCACCATCGCGATCAGCTTGGGAATAAAGCTGAGGGTCTGTTCCTGGATCTGCGTCGCCGCCTGGAAAATGCTGACGAGCAAACCGACCGCCAGCCCGGCCAACAGCGCGGGTGCAGCCAGATAGATGACAAGGCGAATGGCGTTCTGCGCGATGTCCATGATGACGTTGGTGTCCAAGGCGTACTCCCGAAAAGTAAAAAGTCAGTTCATGAAAAAACTGGCGGCGAGCGTGCCCATGACGAGCGTCCACCCATCGACCAGTACAAACAGCATGATTTTGAACGGCAGCGAGATCAGCATCGGCGACAGCATCATCATGCCCATCGACATCAGGACGCTGGCGACCACCAGATCGATGATCAGAAACGGAATGAAGACCAGGAAGCCGATCTGGAAAGCGGTTTTCAATTCGCTGGTAATGTAGGCCGGGATCAGCACGCGCAACGGAACATCGGCTTCGGTGGCAAAGGTCTCGTAGCCACCGAGTTCGGAGAACAGCGCCAGATCAGGATCGCGGGTCTGGTTGAACATGAAGTTGCGGAACGGATCCGTGGTCTTCGTCATCGCCTCATCGAAAGCAATTTCTTCTGCCAGATACGGCTGCACACCGTTCTGGTAGGCGCTGTCGAACACCGGCGCCATGATGAACAGCGTCGTGAACAGCGACAGGCCGATCAGGATCTGGTTGGACGGCGCCTGCATCAGCCCCAGCGCCTGGCGCAGGATCGACAGCACGATGATGATGCGGGTGAAGGAAGTAACCGACATCAACACCGCTGGCAGCATGCTCAGCAGTGTCATGAAGAACAGCACCTGCAGGCTGACGCTGTAGGCTTCGTTGCCGTTGGCATCGGTTTGCGAGGTGATGAAGGTCAGATCGCTCGGCGCGGCGATTACGTTCTGCGAAACGGCCACCGCCAGCACCAACAGGGCCAGCGGTTTTGCAATGGTTTTCAGCAATGACAACAAGGTGCTCATTGATGAAAGCCCTTGCCGAGTGAACGCAGTACTTCGCCGAAGCGGTTGTGGCTCATCAACTGGCTGTTGACGGCATCTTCCAGAACAATGTTGTCCTTCATCGTGTGCAGCGTGGTCATGCGACCAAGACTGCTGCCGACCACGATCTGCTCGTTGCCGACCTGGATCAGATAGATCTTTTCTTTGCTACCGAGCGAGATCGCTGCCAGTACCTTGAAAACTTCGGGGCTGAAACGGCGCTCGCCCTGCCAGCGGCGTACCGCTACCGACAGGCCAAGGATCAGGACGACGATCAGGCCGAGGGTGAACGTGACACGCAAGAGTTCACCCCAACCTGGTGCTGCTGCTGCATCGGCTGCGCGGGCGCCCGTCGTGACGAGCGTCAGCAGAATGAATAACAGCCTATTGGCCATTTTCCAGATCCTCGACGCTGGTGAATTCTTCCAGCTCGTTGAAGCGGATGCCGTAGCGTTGCTGCAGGGCAAGGGTTTCGCCGTAGCCCATCAGCTTGTCGTTGATGCGGATGTCGATGACGTCGACCGACACGTTGCGCAATTCGATGTAGGAGCCCTTGTTGAGTTCGAGCAGTTGCTTGATCGTGATTTCAATGCGGCCCACTTCGAAGACGAGCGAGATCGGCACATCGAACAGGAATTCGAGCGGCAACGGCGCGCCTTCGCGTGCCAGCATCGCCGGCTTCATCTGGCGATTGGCGGATTTCTCGCTGCCATTGAACGTCATTGGCATGATGCGTTCGGCCATCGGGTTGCGGTTGCCCTGTACTTGCATTGCTGGTTTCTCGCTCATAAATATCTCTTGTTTGTCCGCGCCCTAGCCCAGAATCTTCAAACCGACCTTGCCGTTCACTTCGCCCATGCGGGCCTTGAACTTGGCAACGCCGTTGATCTTCATGTCGACTTTCTCCGGCGAATCGACGCTGATGATGTCGCCTTCGCTGAGTTTGAAGAGTTCGCCGATCGTCAGGTTGGCACCACTGAGTTCGCCGGTGACGGTGGCCTGGAAGCGCATCGAACGCTGACGCAGCAGCGTCTGGTTGCGCTGTTCATCAATGGCCTTGCCCTTGTGACGGAAGATGGAATCGATGACGTTGCCTGGCATCAGCAGTTGCACTTCGCCGCCACCGCCGTCGAAACTGACTTTGAACGGACGCACCATCAGTACATCAGTCGCTGAGTAAGCCGAGATAGCGGCCGGGTTCATCTCGGTTTCCACCAGCTTGAACTCGACATCCGACAAGGCTTTCCAGCCTTGCTTGATGGCTTCAACGATGGACTTCAATACAAGACGGATTACGCGTTGCTCAGTAGTAGTGAACTCGCGGCCTTCGATCTGGGTGGGTCTT
>JAZKEH010000687.1:0-7892 GCA_040387155.1 Pseudomonadota bacterium
ATGGTTGAGCCATCACCAGAATCTACCTCCAACGCACCGCCATGCGCATTGGCGATGGCGCGGGCAATAAAGAGGCCGAGCCCCAGTCCGCTGCCACGCACTCCCGCGCGATGACCTGCACGAAAGGGCTCGAAGATGTGGGGCAGCAGGTCCAGCGGAATAACACCGCTGTTATGCACTTCTACGGCAACCTGGGTGGCGCTGCCGGTAAGACGGATGTCGATGGGAGTGCCTGGCACTGCGTGCTGCGCCGCATTGGAGGTGAGGTTGGAAATAGCCTGCAATACACGCGGTTCATCCCAGGCGCCGTTGCCATCAATCTCGCAATCGAAGGTGACCTTGCGGTCACGTACAAGCGCTTCGAGTTCGTCGATGATTTGCTGGCACAACGACCGCATGTCGAGTGATGTCGGTTGCAGTGAGAGACCGGCGCCTTCGCGTACGCGCGACAGATCCAGCAAGTCGCCTACGATGCCGTTGATGCGCTTGACGCCGCGCAGCACCATGCCCGAACAGCGTGCTGCCTGGCCGGTTGGCTCAGCAACTTTTTCCATGCTGAACGCGGCCAGCTGAATGAGCTGCAGCGGATCGCGGATGTCGTGGCCGACGATCGCCAGAATCCATTTCTCGAAGTCGCGCGCGAGACTCAATTGTTCACTGTTGTGGAGTTGTTCGCGTTCCTGCGCGCGGTAACGTTCGTCCACGTCCACGCAACTGCCGATGTAACCGGCAAACACGCCGCTGTCGTCGTTGTAGGGAACGCCGCGGTCGAAGATCCAGCGATACTCGCCATCGTGACGGCGCAGACGGTATTCCATCTCGAAGGCGGCCTGGCGGTGAAAGTGATCGAGGTAGTAGGTAACGCAACGATCGAGATCGTCGGGATGCACGCCTTCAGCCCAGCCGTTGCCGGCTTCCTGCTCCAGCGTGCGGCCGGTGAAGGCAAGCCAGGTTTCGTTGAAGTAGTCGCAATTGGCGTCGAGACCGGCACGCCAGACCATTACCGGCGAGTGCTCGATGAGCAGGCGGTACTCGGTGGGACTTAGGATGGTTTTGTCCATGGCCGGGATTATGGCACAGGAACCTTGGTACGCGGGGCGAGGTGGACAGGATGCAGGGCGTTGAAGCAGTGGTCGGTGGAATAAGGGGGCGCGCCGGCAGACCCTTTCAACTCTATCCTTTAACTCTTTGTTTCAGATCAGAACGATTCCTGGTACCACTTGCTGATCATCTGGCGTTCGTACTTCAGCGGTGACTGGTACTTCACTCGCGTCTGCAGCAGCGTGCGGTTGAAGCTCAGATCACTGAAGCGCTCATCACCTTCTTTGATGACGTTACCGGCGGCGTCACGCAGCTGGTAGCTGATATCCATCGTCGGGATGTCGACGTTTCTGATTACACGCAGACCTTGTTCATAGCCGTAGTGGAACCACTCGATCTCGCCCGCCAGGTTCAAGTCGTTGACTTGTACGTGCAGGGTTTGATCAGCCGGCAGTTGGGCGGCTTCTTTCTCGAACTGTTCGGTCAGTTCTTCCTTCACGCGATCCTCAAAGCGGTTCTGACTGCTCTGGGTGGCGCGTACGTCACGGAATTCGTCCATATCACCCCATGCCAGCTCAACATTCGCGGCTTGGGTGAGAGGCACCACGGCCAGCAAGGCGGTGGCAAGGATGGTTTTCTTCAACAACATAGAGACCTCCTGGTGGATTAATGCAGATCACTCATTTGTCACGATGACTATATGGGTGTTCTGTCAGGTATTTAAACGCAAGCAGGCGGCCAACGTTGTTAAGCTTTGTAATTCTGTTAAACCCGTATTCAGGTTGAACCTGAAGCGCAGCTGTATGGCCCGGATTTGACCCAAAACAGGCCTTTCGGGTTGGTGAAAACGGGCAATCCCCTTATCATTGCCGCGCTTATTTCCGAACCCCCTGGTTCGCCTGCCTTTCACTCGTCAAAAGTCCTTCTTCAGGAGCAGTTTCATGGCCACTATCGTCGGCGGCTTCGCCACTTCGCACACCCCTACCATCGGCTTTGCCGTGGACACCAACAAGCAGAATGATCCGGTCTGGGCACCTATTTTCAAGGGCTACGAGCCTGTGCAGAAATGGCTGAAAGAACAAGCACCTGACGTCATTTTCTACATCTTCAACGACCACATGACGTCGTTCTTTATGGATCACTACTCGCAGTTCGCGCTGGGCGTGGGTGACACCTTCCCGGTGGCCGACGAAGGCGGCGGTGCCCGGAATCTGCCGGCACTGGCCGGCCACCCCGAACTGGCCGAACACATTGCCAAAGTGCTGGTGGCTGACGAGTTTGACCTGAGCTATTTCCAGAACAAGGGCCTCGACCATGGCTGCTTCTCGCCCATGTCGTTGCTCTTTCCTGAACACAAGCAGGGCTGGCCCACCAAGATCATTCCGTTCCAGGTTGGTGTGTTGATGTCGCCGTCGCCGAATGCATCGCGCTGCTACAAACTGGGCAAGTCGTTGCGTAAAGCCATCCTGAGCTTCCCGGGCAACATCAAGGTGGCGATTGCCGGTACCGGTGGTCTGTCGCATCAGGTACATGGCGAGCGTTGTGGTTTCAACAACACGCCGTGGGACATGGAGTTCATGGATCGTCTCGGCACTGAACCAGAAACACTCACCAAGTACACCATTGCCCAGCTGGCCGAACTCGGCGGCATGGAAGGCGCGGAAGTGGTCATGTGGTTGATGATGCGCGGTGCACTGTCCGAGAAAGTTGAAAAAGTTCACCAGACTTATTACCTGCCGTCGATGACGCCGATTGCCAGCCTCGTGTTTGAAGAACGTTCCAACGAAAAGCCGGCCGAAAGCAACGCAGACCTGCTGAAGCGCATCAACCACGAAGTGGACGGCATCGAGAAACTCGATGGTTCCTATCTGTTCACGATTGGCCGCAGCGTGAAGGCATTCCGTCTGAACAACTTCCTGCACAGCCTGATTACTCCCGCCAATCGCAAGGCGTTCCTGGAAGATCCGGAAACTGCGTTCACGAAGGCTGAGCTCACCGACGAAGAGAAAGAACTGGTGCGCAGCCGCAACTGGCGCGGCATGATCCACTACGGTGTGATCTTCTTCATGCTGGAAAAACTGGGCGCCGTGGTAGGTACCACCAACCTGCACATCTACTCGGCGATGAAGGGCATGTCGCTGGAAGACTTCCAGAAGACGCGTAACCAGCAGGTGTTGTACTCGGTTGCCGGCAACGACGCAGGCAAGACCAACTGGGACAAGCCTGCGGCCAAATGAAGCTAATAGCGGCATTGCTGGTGTTGATGAGCGGGGATGCCCTCGCTCATCACAGCTATGCCGACTACGACCGCGCAGAGCGTTACGAACTGCGCGGTGTCCTCACTGATATCCATTGGGCCAATCCGCATATCCTGTTCACTGTGAGTGACGGTGAGCGTTCCATTCGCATTGAGTGGATTACGGTGACGGGCGCGGAAGTGACCAGCGTCAGCAAGGAGCAGTTTGCCATTGGCGATGCGGTGCTGTTCATCGGCAGCCGCAACCGCAATCCCGACGTGCAGACAATGACCGTTATCAAGGAAGTACAACTACCCGGCAAGGACTGGCGCTGGGTCTCCCCCTCCGAAAAAAGATAAAGCCAATCAAGGCCGTCTAAAAAATAAATAGGTGTCAGAGTCATATTTGTCGGACGAAATGTGACTCTGACACCTATTTATTTGCCTGGCGAATTATGACTCTGACACCTATTTATTATGACTCTGACACCTATTTATTATGATGGTCTTAA
This sequence comes from Pseudomonadota bacterium, assembly GCA_040387155.1. GTDB lineage: Bacteria > Pseudomonadota > Gammaproteobacteria > Pseudomonadales > Pseudohongiellaceae > CAILUG01. The sequence continues at coordinate 3,790 of JAZKEH010000687.1, forward strand.
GGCCCTCTAGCCGAGGCGGGGGGCGTCTGATTAAAATGCGGGCCCGCGTGCAATTTGCGGTCGTTCGGAGTGTAGCTCAGCTTGGTAGAGCGCTGCTTTCGGGAAGCAGAGGTCGGAGGTTCGAATCCTCTCACTCCGACCAGTACGGTCCGTTTCCTCTCCCCTGCTTCCGTTTTGTTCTAGTACTTCTTTTTTTTACGAGCTTCTTTCGGCTTCCATTTTCTTTCCCCTGCTGGGCCGGCCTGTTTGCTTTACGTCGTTGTGTCACTTCCTTAGGCTAGGCGCGCACCTGTCCCGCCTCTACGGAGCTTCCACGATGAATACGATTCGACGTCTACGCACTTTCTGTTTGTTACTACTGCCTGCCCTGTTTACCGCCTCCGCTTCCGCCCATCACGGCACTGCCGTGTCGTACGACCAGAACGGCTGGACTACGGTGAAAGGTACCGTCACGGAATTCCGCTGGCGCAATCCGCACTCGGCGCTGTTCCTCGACATTACGAAGGAGAATGGCGACAAGGTGAACTATGCCATTGAGTTGCCGAGCCCGGTGTTGATGTCGCGCTCGAATGGCTGGACACGCGCCACGTTCAAGGAAGGCGATACCGTTGAGTTCCGCGTGCATCCGTCGCGCACTGGCGCCGATGTGGGTGAATGCTTGTTTGATTGCCTCGTCTATGTGAACGGTGCACTGCTGGAGTCGCGGCTGCCCAATGGTGAGACGCGTACCGAAAGCACCCAGGCCGCCGAAGGAGCCAAGCCATGAAGAAGTTTGCGTTGATCTCGTTGCTTGCACTCGGCGTATCGATGAACGCCGCTGCGCAAACTGAACTGACTGGCGTGTGGTTGCGCGGCTCTGGTTCCAACTCTTATCCGCAGTCGCAGTGGAGTCCCACTGCCCTGCCCTTTACTGCCGACGGTCAGGCGGCGTTTGACGCCAACCGGCCCGGCAAGGGTCCGCGTCAGTCGATGCCTGCGTTCGGCAACGATCCGCTCGGCCAGGCCAATCCTCCCGGCCTCTATCGCACACTCGTCTACGGGCGTCCGATAGAACTGGTGCAACTGCCCGATCGCGTGATCCAGTTGTTCGAGTGGGGCAAGCATTGGCGCACGATCTGGACCGATGGCCGTGAAGTGCCGGATGCCCTCGTCGCCGGTCCGTTCTGGTATGGCTACTCTGTGGGTGAATGGCAAGGCGACACCCTGGTCGTCAAAACCGTAGGCCTTGATGGCCGCGCCTGGCTGGATGAATGGGGCACGCCCTACACCGATCTGACCGAAGTCGAAGAACGCTGGCACCGCAACGGTGACAAACTTGAGCTGACCCTCACCGTGACCGATCCTGAGCTCTATTCAAAGCCCTGGACCAGCGACGTGAAGACCTATTCGCTCGAAACCGGTGATCCGGTCAACGGCGAGCTGATGGAACAGATCTTTGCGCCGATCGATGAGATTGAGTTCAACCGCGATATTCGTGATCGCGCCGCTTCCGGACCTGATGCTGTGGAGTAAGCAAAGCCTTATCATTGCGCCCTTCACCGGGGCGCAAGCCCCAATAATAAAAACAGGGGTCCAATAAAAAATGACAACCAAACTCGGTCGTTCCTTCAACAAGCTTGCAGTGATATTCGGTGCCGCACTTTGCTTCAACACCGCACTGCAGGCGCAAGACGATTTGTCACCGGCAGCGTTGACGCAATTTCCCACCACCAGCTGGCCCACCAATGGCGGTGATCTGTACAACCGCCGCTTCTCGCCACTGACCGAGATCAACAAAGACAACGTCGCCAACCTGAAAGGTGTGTGGCGCACGCATCTGAATGGTTCCGGCATGGGACCGCGCCACAGCGGTGAAGCTGCGCCTATCGTTTACAACGGCGTGGCTTACGTCATCACCGGTGATGACGATGTGTTTGCGCTCAGCATCAAGACCGGCGAAATTCTGTGGGAGACCAAGGGCAATCTGAATTTTCTGATCAGCACCGTGTGCTGTGGCTGGACCAGCCGCGGCGTTGGCATGGGTGATGGCCGTATCTACGTGGGTCAGCTCGACGGCAAACTGAAAGCACTCGACATGAAGACCGGCGCTGTTGTGTGGGAAGTGCAGGCGGAGAAGTGGGAAGAAGGTTATACGATTACCGGCGCGCCGCTGTTCTATGACGGACTCGTGATCACGGGTTTCGCTGGCGGTGAGCGCGGTATTCGCGGTCGCGTCAAAGCCTACAACGCCACCACCGGTGCTGAAGTGTGGGCCTTCAACAACGTGCCCGGCCCCGGCGAGTTTGGTCACGATACCTGGCCACAGGACAACACAATCTGGATGGATGGCGGCGCGTCGATGTGGCAAACGCCGGCAGTCGATCCTGAACTTGGTCTGCTCTATTACTCCACGGGCAACGCTGGCCCCGATTTCAACGGCCGCGTGCGCAAGGGTAACAATCTTTTCACCGCCTCCATCCTCGCGCTCGATGCACACACCGGTGAATACAAATGGCACTTCCAGGAAGTGCATCACGACATCTGGGATTACGATGCACCGAATCCCGTCATTCTGTTCGACATTGAAATTGATGGTGTTGAGCGCAAGGCGCTGTCGCAGGCTGGCAAGACTGGCTGGCTCTACATTCTGGATCGCGTGACAGGTGCACCGCTGATCGGCATCAACGAAACCGCAGTGCCGCAGGAACCGAATCAATACACCTCTGCGACGCAGCCAATTCCGGTGGGTGATGCGTTTGTGCCGCAGGCCATGCGTATCGCGCCTGAAGGCTATCCGCTGAAAAATGGCGGCGAGATTTTCACGCCATTCTGGCTCGACCCCACCGTGATGGCGCCCGGTGTTGCCGGCGGCGCCAACTGGCCACCGAGCTCGCATGATCCGCGCACCGGCTATACCTACATCTGCGGTGCCGACAAACCCTTCGTGTTCCAGTCGATCGATATTTCAACGGAGCGCCCGGAACCGGGCAGCAACTACACCGGTGGCGAGTTCAAGGGTGAACCCTTGCACAACCTTGGCGTCATCACCGCGATGGACATGCATACCAACAAGATTGTCTGGCAGTTCCTGTGGAACGAGCCCTGTTTCAGTGGCATGACAACAACCGCTTCTGATCTGCTGTTCGTCGGTCGCAATGATGGTCGCCTGGTTGCACTCGACAGCGCCAACGGCATGCAGCTGTGGGAGTTCCAGACCGGCGCCGGCATGAACGCACCTGTCAGCATCTTTGAGTTTGAAGGCAAGCAATACGTGCTCGCCTACTCCGCGGGTAACGCGCTGGCACCGTCACCGCATGGTGACAGCCTGTGGTTGTTCTCGCTCGACGGCAACATGGACGAAGCTGAACCTGCGAACGCGACGCCGGTGTCAACCGCAGGTGAGGATGATGCAGCGACTGTTGCCGATGGCGAACCGGATCTGGATGCTGGTCTTGTGGTTTATCGTTCGGCTTGCGTCGCCTGTCACGGCGACGATGGTCGTGGTGGTCACGGCGGCGGCATCGACCTGGTCAATGCCAATGATTTTGCAATGGTGGTGACAACGGTATCGCAAGGCCGCAACAACATGCCGGCGCTCGGTGCGGTCTTTACTGCCGAGCAGTTGCGCGATGTGGCAGGTTACGTCTCGAAACGGATCGCCAAACAGCCCTAAGCTTGCAAGGGCACTCTGCCGGGTGCCCTTTTTCCGCATATTGATCAAATCCGTAGGGGCATGCCATGGCGTGCCCGTACAATGGCGCCCTGCTTTTTTCGTCCGAAGGGTATTCCATGTCTTCCTACATCACACTCCAGAAAGGCCGCGAGAAATCGCTGCTGCGCCAGCATCCCTGGATCTTCACCAGTGCCATCGACAAACACCAGGGCAAGCTGCACAGCGGCGACACCGTGGATGTGCTGGCGCATGACAACAAGTGGCTGGGGCGTGCTGCCTGGTCGCCGGAGTCGTCGATTCGCGCACGCGTCTGGACCTTCGACAAGGAAGAGATCATCGACAACGCCTTCTTCCTGCGTCGCATTGAAAATGCGCTGCAGGGTCGCGCATTGCTGAAGCTGGATTCCAATGCGATGCGTATCGTCGCTGCCGAGTGCGACGGCTTGCCGGG
>JAZKEH010000688.1:0-1998 GCA_040387155.1 Pseudomonadota bacterium
GTTCCAGCGGTCGATCCTGCGCCCGAATACCGAGCTTTTCCATGTAGGCGACAATATCGCGATCAGGTTGTCTGCCTTCGGGTTTCAGCCAGGGCCCTGCGGCGTTCTCAACAAGAAAATCTTCGTACAGTGAGCGATTGTCGTGGTAGTTGTGACAGCCTGCAGAGGCACAGGTATTGAACTCCATCCCTGTATGGGACGGCCGATCTGTGGCGATGTCTGTGTGACAATGAAAGCAGAAATCCTCTGGTAGTGTGACGGCCAGGGCCTGCGTAATATCCTCGTTGTGCTCTCGATGACAAGTCACGCAGTAGCGAGCATCAAGTTTCGCCAGCGTATCGGCGTTGCGCGGGTCGGTGAATTTGGAACGGGGATGCGAGTCTTGAGCGATTCTGAGTTCTTCACTGTGACAACCGGTGCAGGCCTCCTGCAATACGTTGGTCGCATTGAAAGGTTCCAGGTGGCAGGCAGTACACTGCATCTCGATCTGGTGGTGAGCATGGGATGTCTCGCCGATCAGAAAATCCGGCTTCTCGCTCTGCACGAACAGCTGAGTGCCCAACCAAACGCTCAGACCGAGCGCGGCCGCGAGCCAGATCGACCACATTACTCCCGTCCTCATTGACACCGGGTTTTCCTCACTAGAACTACTCGTTAAAAGTAATAAACAGACACGATGTGAAATCCCAGCAACACAGGCAGCGGCCAGAACGTGACAATGTGACCGAAGACCAACAGGCGTTTCATGGATTTGATCTGTGTCGTGGCAACGGCGCCTTCAATCGCAGACAGCAGGGCGGAGCCCACACCCACCATGGCGATCAACAGGAAATCAAGAATCAGCCAGCGATTGATTCCCTCTCCAAACGAGATTCCGGTGTGGGCAATTAGAAGCACGAGTGCCAGTGCGCCCAGAATGACATGAGCGTTGCGCCAGACATCGAAATGCAACCAGCGCAACCAGCGCACGCGTTTACGAGCCGAGAGCAGCAGACCCAGTGTCGTCAATCCGAGGACAGTGAAACCACTGATCTGCCGCGCGAGGTTGTCAGTCCACAGCCAGTCGAAACCCGGGTTTTGCACGGAGTCCGTGAACGGCAGCGAAGGCGAGAGAATCAGCACAGCGGCAGCGAGTAGTGCGCTCGTTGTAGCGGCAAGCAAACCTGTGCTCACCGACTGCTTGTCCACGGGTACCGACAGCAATCGCTGAGCCAGCGGTTTGCAGGTGCCGCATACCGTACCTACTCCCAGATCTCGCTGCAGCGTCGTGTAATCTGCTCCGCGCTGCAGAGCGCTGCGAATCTGCCCCAGGCTGACTTGCTGACAATTGCAGATGAGCGTGCTGGCGGGCATGGTGTCCAGGCAGGACGAGCGAGCGGAAAAGAGTTCGCCAGATTTCTCGAAGCGCACACGCTGCCAAGACCACAGACGTTTGCGGCGCGAGACGGCCGCTTGCAGCGCCTTTACTTCCTGCCACGCACCAACGGCGACAGCGCCCACAAGACGACCGTTATAGAAGTACAGCCGACGGTAATGTTCTGGAGTCCGGTGCACCCAGCTGCTGTTCCGCTGACCTGCATATTCCTCACTGACCTTACCCATTGAGAACATGGCAAGTCCCAGCACTTTCAGCTCGCTGATCAGTGTGGAACCCTTGTAGACTTTCTTGCCCCCGCAAAGATTGGCCGCCAGCACGGATGCCTGCTCAAGACCCGGTGCCACCAGCCCGAAGACCTGCCCTTCGTAATCTGCACACTCTCCGATCGCATACACATCCGTCGCACTGGTGCGCAGTCCCGAGTCGATCTGAATTCCCAGTCGTACTTTCAGTTTCGCTTCCGCAGCAAGAGCGATATTCGGCGCAATTCCTGTCGCAAAGATCAAAGTGTCGCAACTGAGTATTTCGCCCTCGTTCAGTTCCACGCTTTGCACTGATTGTTTGCCGTGTATCTCTTTCACCCGCTGATTGAGCCGAAACGCGATACCGCATTCCTCAGC
>JAZKEH010000689.1:0-2766 GCA_040387155.1 Pseudomonadota bacterium
AGATCAATGCCAATGGCGTGCGCGTTGAAGGCATCTACCAGAACGTGTCGCAGGTGGATCGCGCGTGGACCGGTATCTGGCAGGCGAAGTCGCGCATTGATGCACAGGGCTGGACGACAGAGATCCGCATTCCGTTCCAGACACTGTCGTTTGATCCGTCGAACACCGACTGGGGCATCAACTTCCGTCGCACGATACGTCGCAGCAATGAAGAGATTGGTTGGGTATCGCGTAACCGCCTGGTCAATCCCGGTATCGCTGGCACTGCTGCTGGCATGCGCGGTTTGCAACAGGGACTCGGTCTTGATGTCGTGCCCTACCTGGTGGCGCGGCAGGAAAAAAACTTCGGCACCGACGTCAGTGACAATTCGATAGAGCCCCAGTTGGACGTTTACTACAAGGTAACGCCGCAGTTGAACGCAGCGTTGACGTTGAATACCGATTTCTCAGCGACCGATGTCGATGATCGCGTAGTCAACCTGACCCGATTCAGCCTGTTTTTCCCGGAGCGCCGCGACTTCTTCATTCGCGACACCGACATCTTCCAGTTCGGCCGCATTGGCAACGGTGTTGTCTTTGGTCAGGAAGGCAATGATGCAATCCCGAGTGCTGCGATACAAAACGGTCGACCGTTTTTCTCGCGCAATATCGGCTTGTCTGCCAACGGCATGCCGGTCGACATCAATGCGGGCACGAAACTTAGTGGTCGCATTGGCCAGTGGAACGTGGGTTCGATGATTGTGAACCAGGATGAAGACATGGCGACCGGTGTGGATTCGCAAACTGTCTTTGTCGGTCGTGCGGCCTTGAACGTGATGCAGGAATCGCAGATCGGTGTCATCGGTACGTCGGGTGATGCGCGCTCCAACAACGACAACAACCTGATCGGTACCGACTTCCGCTTCCGTAACTCGCGCTTGCCCGGCGGTCGCGTCATCGAGAGTGAAGTGTGGTATCAGCAGAGCGACAGCCAGTTGCTGAATGGTGATGACGACGCCTATGGTTTTGGTATCGCAGCACCGAACTCCAACGGCTGGCGCGGCGCGTACAGCTACAAGTTCATCAACAACAATTTCAATCCGGCGCTGGGCTTCGTCAACCAGCGTGGCATCGAAGATCATGCGCTCGACGCGGGCTATCGCAAATTCTTTGCGCCGGGTGGCACCGTGCGGTCGGTGTACGGTGGCTTCGACAGCTATCGCAACCAGAACGCCAACACCGGTGACCTGATTTCCGAAACGCTGCAACTGCGCGCCAATGCCAACAACAACGCCAACGACACCATCAATGGCACTGTTGCGCGCAAGCGCGAAGTACTGACACGTCCGTTCGTCATCTACCGGCAGTCGGATGGCTTGCGCAACATCGTGATTCCGGTGGGCGACTATGAGTTCACCCAAACCTCGATCGGCTTCAGCAGCGCCGGCCAGCGCGAGTGGGCAGGCCGTATCGGCATTACGCAAGGCGATTACTACAACGGCGAGAACCTGCAGACCAGCGGCAACATCGCGTGGCAGCCCCGCCCGGGTTACAACCTGCAGGCCGGCTATTCGGAAAACCATATCGACTTGCCGCAGGGCGAGTTCGTGGTGCGTCAGTGGTCATTCACGACGCTGATCAACTTCACGGCCGACCTGACATGGACCAATCGCCTGCAATATGACAACGTCAGCGAAGGTCTTGGCATCAACAGTCGTTTGTACTGGATACCGCAGGCAGGCCGCGAAGCCTACCTGGTGCTGAACTGGGGCCTCGTCGATCTCGACAAGGACAACAGCTTTACGTCGACCAACAATGACTTGACCATCAAGTACAATTACACGTTCCGTTTTTGACAGAAGAAGAATCGTACGGGCACGCCATGGCGTGCCCTGCGATCACGAACAATAAATAAAACAAATAAGAAGAGTGGGGTACACCTTGTTCAGCAAGATTCTGCCGTCTGCATGGTTGGTGCTGGCTGCCGCGTGCGCCAGCACTGCTGCCATCGCCCAGGAAGCTGCCATTGGCTCATCGGTTGATGCCAGCAAGCAGTTCACAATTCCCCGGCTTGCCAACAGCGTTCGCATTGACGGTGTGCTGGATGCTGCTGAATGGCAGCAGGCTGTATTGATCGAAGATTTCCACCAGACCTTTCCGGTTGAATTCGCCACTCCCTCGCAGAAGACTGAAGTAAAGGTGTTCTACAGCGAAGACGCCTTGTATGTGTCGGCCCGCATGGCTGAGAGCGATCCATCGGTAATTGCCTCGCGTGTGCTGCGTCAGGGGCAGGCGCTCGGTGCTGATGATGTGTTCGCGCTGATCCTTGATCCCTATCTCGACCGTCGCAACGGTTATCGTTTTGAAGTGAATCCCAACGGCGTGCGCTGGGATGGCCTGTTCCAGAACATCAACGAAGTGGAAGGCAACTGGGAAGGCATCTGGGAAGCCGGTGCCCGCACCGATGCGCAGGGCTGGACGCTGGAAATGAAGATTCCGTTCCAGACGCTGTCGTTCAATCCGGATTCCGACAGCTGGGGCATCAACTTCATTCGCATCCGTCGTGGCAGCAACGAAAACCTGGCGTGGTTGTCACGCAATCGCGAAGTGAATCCGAGCGTGGCTGGCACGATGAGTGGACTCACGGGGCTCAAGCAGGGCATGGGTCTCGATGTGGTGCCGTCATTCACACTGCGGCAGCAACGCAAGTTTGGCCCCGGCGGGTTTGACGATACTGCCTACGAGCCGCAGCTCGACGTGTTCTACAAGATCACACCGCAGCTGAAT
>JAZKEH010000689.1:2776-3703 GCA_040387155.1 Pseudomonadota bacterium
CGATCAACACCGATTTTTCTGCCACCGAAGTGGATGATCGCCAGGTCAACCTGACGCGCTTCAATCTGTTCTTCCCCGAGAAGCGCGATTTCTTCCTGCGTGATGTCGACATCTTTGAATTCGGCCAGATTGGCGCGGGTGGTTTCAATGCTGCATCCGGCACCGGTTCGGCCGCAGCGGGTACGCCAGCCAAACAGAATGGACGACCGTTCTTTTCGCGCAAGATAGGCTTGTCAGCTGCCGGCACACCGGTGGACATCGTTGCTGGCGGCAAGGTCAGCGGTCGCGTTGGTCGCTGGAACGTTGGCACGTTGGTCATCAACCAGGATGAGCAGGTGGGTGTTGATGCGCAGAACATCTTTGTGGGTCGCGCTGTTTATAACGTTGGCGCACGCACGCAGATCGGCGCCATCGTCACCGACGGCAATCCACTGTCGAATCTCGACAACACTCTGATTGGTACCGACGTGCGTTATCGCAATACCAACTTCTTCGGCAGCGCGCTGGAGACGGTGGCGTTCTATGAAGAGACGGATACTGAAGGTCGCCGCAAACAGGACAATGCGTCCTATGGCATGGGGCTGGTACTGCCGAATGCGCAGCGCTGGCAGGGTCTGTATTACTACAAGCGCGTGGAAGACAACTTCAATCCTGCTGTCGGTTATGTAAACCGCACGGGTATTGAAGATCATCATCTTAACTTCGGCTATCGCGACTTCATGGAGCCTGGCCAGTATTTCCGTTCGGTGTTGTATGCATTTGAAGGCTATCGCGCCGAGACGTTGAACGATGGTCGCTTGCTGACGGAAAACCTTGGCTTGCGGGTTTCGTCATTCACCAATACCAATGATGCATGGTACGGCCGCTACATCTATAACAAGGAAGTGCTGGCGACGCCGTTTGCTATCTACCGGCCGACTGATGGCC